>NZ_QHLJ01000004.1 GCF_006864365.1 Campylobacter sp. MIT 99-7217 | reverse complement strand
TACCAAAGACCTTACACTAATAATTACAATGCAAACCATAGACCTCAAACAAGTAGTTCTAGTATTTATTCAAATGCTTTTATGCAGTATTATAAACCGCCTAGGTTTTACAAGTAAAGAAAATACATGCTTTCTTTTGTCAATACTACATATCTAGGCTTTGAAAATATAGCTCGCAAGAGTGTTTATACTAGCTTAAGTAAAGATTTGGCTTTAAAAGCTGATGAGCAAAACCTTACCACTCTTGCCAAAAATGCTAAATTCAGTAAAGATGAGGAAAGTTCTTTTAAAAACACTATACATTTTACAGATTTTGTAAGCAATACAAAGATAAGTTTAAAAATCAGTGATGAAAATCTTTCAAATTTAAAAGCTAAATTTGCTGGTAATATAAGCTTACAAGAAGATGGCTCTTATATACTTAAAAAAGAAGCTGAAAGCATTGCTTCAGGTTGGTTTGCAGATATAGCCTATAAAAGAGGCTATTTAAAAGCTGATGCAAATAATGATGGAAAGCTCAGTGATGAGGAGAGAAAAAATATTTATTCTTACTATGGAAATGGTGGTTTTTATTCTACTTCAGGGGGTAATGTAGCCACGGTTATGGCTACTGAGGCTTATAGTTATCTTAGAGCTGAGGAGGATTTTAGGGATTTTACAAGCAAAAGTTTGGAGGAGGAGTTTAATAAGACCTTAGAAAAGGATAGTGATTTTAATGGTGAGATCTTGTATGGCGAGATGATGAGCAAGGGACAAATGATAGCTCAGGCACAAAGTTATATTCAAAATGAAGGTTACACTCCTCCTACTTTTTTAGAAGATATGATGGATCAATTTGATCAATTAAATAAAAAAATGCTTAAAGATCTCAAAAAACTTCTCGAAGAAAAAAGACTTGAACAAGAAGCCTTAGAAAAAGCAAAAAAAGAACTAGAAAAAACAGCTGAGATAGACATAAAACATTCAAATGACCAAAGCTTAGATAAAAATTTAGAAAAAATAGAGAATTTAAAAAGTCAAAATCCAGAAAGTCAGAGTTTTAAACAATCTTTAAATTTAAAAGAATTCTCTCAAGCCTATATGCAAAGTTTCAAAGTAGATCTTAAAAAAGAGCTTATACTTGAAACATTAAAGAAACAAAATGACATAAATTATCCTTTGGATATGAGTAAAACAAAAATTGATTTAAAAATTTAAATATTTTTTAATTAGCCATAAAGAGCTTTGAAAATGTTTATTTAATCCAAAAGTCTCAAAGATCTAAAAGTTTTTTGTAAGTATATAAAAATTTATGAGCAAATTCTTGCTTTTAGTTGGAAAAGGTGTTGATCAAATTTTAAAGCATAGTTTCTTAAATTTAAAGGGTTATAAAATGACTTATAAGAATGCTAAAACAAGAAAGAATACTCTTTAGAGCAAATTACTGCTTTTATTTTATAGGAGCTGATAGTTGCATTTGTCATTTAGATATGACTAATGCAAAATCTTAAAAGAGATCAATTGAAGCCTAGAGGCTGTGTTAGCTTTGTGATTGTCCTTTTATTTAGGTATTACAAAACTTAAATTTCACAACACAGCAAAAAGCTCAATTGCTCTTATAAGGCTTAAAGCTTATTTTCAAGCAAATTTTGCTCCTGCATAGCTTTATAAATGAGCTTATAGCCTGCAAGTTCGTTTTCGCCCACTTTGACCCATTCATTAAGCCCTTCCATGCTCATCATTTTGGCAATTTCAGGTCTATTTTTTTGCTCATTTTGACTTAAAAGCATGGAGCTAAATTCCCTAGCCACGTCCTCATCAAAATCTGGCAAAACCGAGAAATTACAATGACAATACCCAGGACTCGTGTAAAAACTTTCAATCTCAGGATAACTGCCCTCAGCCATAATGCGAACATAAGTGCTTGAGCCTATACTTCCAGCATTAAGCTCGCCTTTTCTAATGGCTTCTAAGATATCAAATTCACTTCTGCCTGTATCGCCGTGCTTGCCCATGTCGCTGTTAAAGCGAATGATATTTGTCTCATCTGCTTGCGGTTTTACAAAACTACTTACTTCTTTAAGGCTCAGTTTAGCTTGCTCAAGATAGTAAAGTCCCATAATGGCAGCTTGTGCAGAATCAAGGCTTCCAAGCCCAAAAATCTTGCCCTTGAGATCAGAAACGCTTTTAATCCCACTTTGCTTATGAGCTACAAATTTAGTCGTAAAATTTATATCTGTATCACGCATAACTAGGGCTTTGGCTTTGTTGTTTGTAGCATAAAGGGTTTTAATCCACGCTGTGTTGGTGTTCCAAGCGATATCAATATGCCCTTTGAGTAAAGAATCCACCTGCCTTTCGTAGTTGCTAAAAAGCACATAGTCCATTTTAAAGCCGTTTTCATTCGCATAATCACGGATAATGTCCCAAATTCCCACAACCTTTGGATCATAAGCTACCGCTCCTAAAAGTATAGTTTTCATATTTTTCCTTTACGCTGTTATAGCTTGTCCAAGCCAAACTTTTAAGATATCAAGGCTAGGCGCCATAACCTGCGAAGCCAAAGAATCCCTCATATACCTTTCCAAAGGCAAGATTTTGCTATAAGCTTTGCCACCGCCAAGACGCATAGCAAGCGTGCAAATGTCCATAACGCAGTGCGTGGCATTGATCCTGCAAGCAAAGATTTTTGCTGCGTAATCCTTTTCATTAGCCACAAAGCTTCTGGCTGCTTCCATAGTAAGAGCTGATGAGCTTTGAACCTTGGTATAAATGTCGCTTAGATGAATTTTAACAAGCTCGATATCGCTTAAAGAACCACCACTTGTGTATTTTCGCTCTTTTGTGTGAGCTAGCACACACTCATAAGCAGCAAGTCCTAAGCCACTATAAACAGCACCAAGTCCGATAACAAAATACATCGCCACAAGCCCTACTTGATTTTCTCCATCTCCTTCTTTGCCAAGTAAGTATTTAAGATCAAGCTCGACATCGTTGTATTGCACCGGCATTGAGGCATTCCCTCTCATACCAAGTCCGTCCCAAGCACTTTCTTCATGCACTAAATTTGGAAGCTTTCTATCAACAAGCCAGTTATTTTTACCCTCGCATTTGCAAGAATTGGTGTAAGTAAGATAATAATCAGCCTGTAAAGCCGATGTTACAAAGCTTTTGCGTCCATTTAGCACCCTTTTGCCTGCTTTTTCTTTTTCTGTGATATCAGGCGAACCAAAATGCGTCCCAGAACCACTTTCACTATAAGCTAGAGCAAGTGCGATTTCTCCTTTAGCAATCTTTGGCAAAAACTCTTTTTTCATTTCTTCATCAGCAAAATTTGCAACGCAAGCTGTGGCGGTATTGTGCATCATATAGCAAAGTGCTGTTGAAGCATCAAAGCTACCAAAGATCTTGCAAACCTTAGCATGATCTGTCGCAAGTCCGCCCAAACCGCCGTATTCTTTAGGCACTAAAAGCCCCATGAAGCCCTCTTTTCTCAAAGCATCATAAGCTTCTTTTGGAAAAATTCCCTCCTGATCCACTTTTTTAGTGATAGGCTTGATGTATTTTTCACCAAATTCTTTGGCATTTTCTTCTAAGTTTTCTAGACTTAGCATTTTTTTCTCCTTTTTTTGTAAAATCAAACTTGATTTAAATTTGAAAAAGCCTAAGCTTTTTTGTCTTTTTAGGGCTTAAAAACACGAAAAAGCTTACATAAAATTTGGAGTATGAGACTTGCTCATATCATGAGCTAAATCCTCATCTATGCCACATTCTACCAACCTTTTAGTGCGGTTTTTTTCCATTTTTTGTTTCAAATCCTCCACCGCTTCAAAGCCAAAGCTAAAATTTGAAGCACTATCTCCACCGCCTGCAAAAAGAGCTAAGGACTCTAGCAAAAGCGAGGATTCGCCACTTAATTCGTCTAAATAATGCTTGCGTCTAAAAACAGCGTCTTTGAGAAGCTCTATGCGTTTGGGATTATTTGAAATGGCACTTTTTACATGCCCCATTCCATAAGCTACATGCCTGCCCTCATCTTTTCTAGCTAGTCTTAAAAGATTTTTAGTAGGCTCATCTTGGGCGTAGTTTTCTAAAAAGCTTAGCAAGTCCATGAAAGTTCCCTCGCCCATGATATGCAGTAAAAAGCTTGATTTAAGATAGTCTTGTTCTTTATAAAGCGTATAAAGGCTTTGTTGTGTGGTAAGGGTTGAGTACTGAAGCCCAAGACCTGTAGCATTTGCACGCTTAATAAAAACCTCGATATGCCTTGCCTCATCGCCAATCACACTTGATAAAAGTAAAGGCACTTCATGATAAAAAGGCGAGATAGTCGGCAAGAATTTAGAGGGGATATAAAGGGCTGAAAATTCATTTTCCACAAGATAGGTCATGATTTGAGCTATGGCAAATTCAAGGCTTGGGTTGTATTTTGGTATATCATGCCAAGCTATATCTGTGCTTGCATTCCACTGCGAGCTTTTGCTTTCTTGATAAATTTTGCTTACATTATCACTCCAAATTTCATCTTTAACGCTTAGGTTGAAATGATAATGAGGGCTTGCATTTTCAAGCTTTGCTCCTCTTGCACTAAGACCATTTTCAAGCGGAGCGATAGAAAGCTTTGGATCAAAGGCATGGAATTTAGTGCTTGAGTTTTTAAGCATTTTGTAGGCAAAGGAATTGTTAATTTTTGTTTTTTCAAGGAATTTTTCGCCTTTAAAATTGCACCAAGATAAAAGATCGTTTTCAAGATTGTCATAATCACTTAAAAGCTCGAAAATATCGCCTTTTTCAGCGAGCAAAAAAGCATTTTCCAAACGCAAAAAGAAAAATTTACCTAGCGGAATATTTCCCATGATGATAGAATGTTGGTGCATTTTGTGTCCTTTACCTAAAGGTTTATGGGTAAAATTATATCGTAAAACGAACTGATTTTTAAAATTTTTGGAATATTTTTTAAATTTTTAAAAATAAGGCTTATGATAAAGAATGATATAACAAATAAAAATAGTATAAATTTTCTATCTTTGAAATTTCTAAAATAAACCTTATTTAAACTAAAAAAAGTTAAAATCTTAGAAAAATTTTTTAGGCTTATTTATGGAATACAAAAGATATAAAACAAGGCAGATTAAGGTTGGAAGTGTATTGATTGGAGGAGACGCACCAATTTCAGTACAGTCCATGCTTTTTACCAAAACAAGAGACATTGAAGGCTGTTTAGAGCAGATCAACCGCCTTTATTTTGCAGGAGCTGATATAGTGCGTTTGGCATGCTTAGATATGGCTGATGCAAGGGCTTTAAAAGAGATAAAGGCAAAAAGCCCCCTGCCTTTGATAGTCGATATTCATTTTAATCACAAGCTAGCTCTTTTTTGTGCTGAATTTATAGATGGAGTCAGAATAAATCCCGGAAACATAGGCGGAAAAGAAAATGTTAAAGAGGTAGTAAAGGCTTGCAAACAAAGAGGCATTCCTATAAGAATAGGGGTAAATCATGGCTCTATTGAAAAGGAGTTTGCGGACAAATACGGATATGGCATTGATGCCATGCTTGAAAGTGCTATGTATAATATCAAGCTTTTAGAGGATAATGATTTTTTTGATATTAAAATTTCGATGAAAACTTCTGATGCACAAAAAACTATCGAAGCTTATGAGAGGCTGCGTCCTCTTTGTGATTATCCCTTTCATTTAGGAGTTACAGAAGCTGGGACTAAATTTCACAGCACAGTAAAAAGCTCGATAGCCCTTGGAAATCTGCTTTTAAAGGGCATAGGTGATACGATGAGAGTATCTATGACAGGAGAGCTTGAAGAAGAAATTCGCGTCGCAAAGGCTATTTTGCAAGATAGCGGGGTACAAAAAAGCGGCATTAACATAATATCATGCCCAACTTGTGGCCGGATACAAAGTGATCTTGTAAAGGCTATAAAGATAGTTGAGGAAAAGACAAAGCATATAAAAGCACCCTTAAATATCAGCGTTATGGGTTGTGTGGTAAATGCCTTGGGCGAGGCAAAAGGAGCTGATGTGGCCATAGCCTTTGGTAAAAATCAAGGTCTTGTTATAAGGCATGGCGAGGTTGTGGCTAAGCTTAAAGAAGATGAGCTTGTGGAGCGTTTTTTGCTTGAGGTTGAGGACGAGGTGAGGCTTAAAAGCTAGCTTTGTATGGCAAAAAGGCTTGTGTTTGAGCTGTGAAATTTACAATTATAGTTTAAAAGCCTTTATCTTTGCTTGTGAGGGCATGTTAAAAACCATAGCCTAAACCAAGTAAAAATACCTGAAAAGTCTCATCATAGAAGTTTATATTGCTGTCTTTTTTATGGATATTATAACTTGCAAAAGCATAGAGTTTTTCATGATCTAAAAATTTCAGCTTACTTAAGCTAAGCCCAAATTTTAAGATATCTCCGTCTTGTTTTTGATTGAAGATAAAATTTGTTCCTTTGTTGTTATATTTATTGAAGCTAAAATTTGGACTTAAAATATAGTTTTGAATGGGCATGATGTGTATACCAAGACTTAAGCCATATCTTGTAAAACTTTCAGCTTTTCCCTTAGCATCATTAAAATCATAATTTATATTTGCATTGATAAAAGAATGCTTATAGCCAAATTCAAATTGATGAAATAAGCCCTTACGCCTTAAATTTCTATAAGAAACAGATTCTTTTTCTATATGATTTTTGGCAAAAAGATAGCTTATATAGAGATTAGAAGCCTCGTTAAAATGATAAGCTTGAGAAAGTTTGAAACCAAATTTATTTGCCGTAGTTTCTTCGCGTTTTATACTTGTATCATAGGGATTAGCATAGGCTTTTTCTCTTAAAGAACTCACTAATTCAATGCTTGTTTTGTAGTCTATATATCTTTTTTCATAACCTACAGCTAAGCCACTTAGATCCCTGCCATTAAAATTTTTTAAAAAGATTTGATCATGACCCAAAAGCTCTTTATAAAAAAGCTCAAGCCCAGCTATAGGCACAGCAGCTATTTTGGAGTGTTTATCATCATAACTACTTAAGTAAGGATTATCAGCAAATGGAGTTATATTGCTTTTGATATGTCTTATACCTCCACCCACAAAGACCTTACCACCAAAGCCTTCTTGCAAATCCTTAGCATTTAAAATACACAAGCTTAAACTTACTATGAAAAGACATTTTTTCACATTTTATCCTTAAGAGACAGATAAAAATAATCCTAGTAAAATCATAAATTTAAAAGCTCGCATTGTATTGTTATTTTTGTTAAATAAAACTTAAGCCCTTTGGGGCTTAAGAAGCTTTTAAAGCTCAGGTTTTGGAGTTTTTTCGGTTGAAATCGGCAGTTGTGGATAAGTGATCGCTGGTTTTTCCCCGGTTAATGAAAGGAGGAATTTTTCTATACTTTTTGCCTCTTTTTCGCTAATGCTGATACCAAGCTGAACGCTACCCATTTCTTTGATCGCATCTTTTAAACTCCAAATCGCACCATTATGAAAATATGGAGCAGTTTCTGCAACATTTCTTAAAGTTGGAGTTTTTACCATGCCATTAGCATCGCCTTTAAAGTCCCCTATATTTGCAAATTTATACTTGCCAGCTACTTCAAAAGCTTGCATAGAGCCACCTAAATTGACTCCATTATGACAGGCGGTACAGCCTTTATCGATAAAGAGTCTAAGTCCTGCTTGTTCTTCTTTATTTAAAGCTTTTTCATCGCCATTTAAAAAGTCATCAAATCTTGAAGGAGTGATGAGCGTTCTTTCAAAATTTGCAATCGCATCAGCAATATTATCAAAAGTTACACCCTTTTTGCCATATATTTTTTTAAATTCGGCCACATACTCAGGTAAGGAGGAAATTTTTGCAACGGCTAGCTTTGCAGGAGTTGCCATTTCAGGTTCTGCTTCTATAGGTCCCTTTGCTTGATCAGCTAGAGTGCCTGCACGTCCGTCCCAAAACTGGGTTGTGTTTAAAACTGAGTTATAAACTGTTGGAGAATTTAGATGATGGGGATTTTCGGTCCATTTATGTCCCACAGCAGCAGCGACACCATCAGTACCACCAAGTCCTAGGTTATGACAGGTATTACAGCTTATAATACCACTTTTTGAAAGACGAGGCTCAAAATAAAGTTTTTTTCCAAGCTCAGCTTTTTCGACACTAAACGCACTTGCTTTTACCTTATTTTCTTTTAAGATAGCGTCTACTCCTGCTTGATCTTTTGGAAGAGGAACTAAGCCTGAACTTTTGGCATCATCGATTAAATTGGCTTGCAAATTTAAGCTTGAAGCAACTAGCAATGAAGAAAGGGTTAGCAAAGTTTTTTTCTTCATATGAACTCCTTTATAAATAAAAGTTTAATAGAATTTAAATAATACCCCCTTTTTACTTAAATTTTCTTTAAATAAATTATTAGTTAATATAAATTATCAACTAAGATAAATTATAATTAAGCATATAAAATATGTCTTAAAAAATACGGAGATATTTGTATGTTTTTTTAACCTTTTTTAACCTTTTTTAAGTTATGATTTTGTCATTAATTATTTTTTGAAAGGCTCATATGCGTATTAGATTAGAACATGTTCCTTATATCACTAATAAAATTATTTTAGATTTGGCAAATTCAAGTTTTATTCAAATTAAAGATGATTTAGAAAAATTAAATAAAAGCGTTAAAGAGATCTTAGAATCAGATCTTGCAAATGAAAAAAGACTTGATGAGCGTGCAAAGGAGCTTTTAGAAGAGCAAGAAGATGAGATCAGTTTTATGCAAGTGGATAGAAAAAATATGTTTTGGCTTGTCAAAAAAAAGCTTGCTCCTGAATTTGGCGTGATTTTAAACACCGAAGATAGGCACAACAACATATCTCATCAAATTCTAAACGAGCTTATAGACAATGATTTTATCAATTTTGATGTGTCTGAAAATAGAGTAAGAAATTTGATCTTTCAATCCATAGAAGCCTATCTTAAAAGTTATGAAGAGTTAGAAGATATAGTGAGTTCAAAAATTTCTAATTATAAAAGAAAATTAGTTCCCGGATCTAGCGAATACGAACTTGTGTTTGAAAAGCTTTACCAAGAAGAGCTTAAGAAAAAAGGGATTTTATGAAAGCTTATGTTTATATTGAAAATGACATTTTTTTTACCGCTACAGCCTTTGGGAAAAGCGGAACTTTCACAGGCGAACTTGTTTTTAATACCTCACTTACCGGCTATCAAGAAATCATCTCTGATCCAAGCTATGCGGGTCAGTTTATCGTATTTTCCATGCCAGAAATTGGCATAGTAGGGACAAACGATGATGATAATGAAAGCAACGAGGTTTTTGCAAGCGGGATCATCATAAGAAATTTAAATCATAATTTTTCAAATTTCAGGGCAAAAAACTCACTTGATGAGTATCTTAAAAAGCATGGTAAAATAGGAATTTGCGATGTCAATACGCGTTTTTTGGTCAAGCTCATAAGAAATGAGGGGAATTTAAGAGCTATCGTTTCCACTGAGCTTTCTAGCAAAGAAGAATTAAAAGAAGCTCTAAGCAAAGCTCCTAAAATGGATAATTACAACTTTGTTGCCGAGGTTTCAACAAAAAAGCCATATACTCACAAACAAGGCGTTTGGAACAATGCAAAGCAAGGCTATAATGAGGCTAAAAAGGGCGTGAAAAAGCTTGCGGTGATTGATTATGGAGTGAAAAAAAATATACTCAACGAGCTTGTTGAAGTGGGCTTTGAGGTAGAGGTTTTTCCCTTTGATATCAAGGCAGAGGAGCTGATAAAGCTTTTTAAAGAGGGTAAAATTCACGGCGTTTTTCTTTCAAATGGACCGGGCGAGCCTAAAATTTTAAAAAATGAAATTATGCAGATTAAAAAACTAGCCGAAGCAAAAATTCCTATACTTGGAATTTGTCTAGGACACCAGCTTTTAAGCAATGCTTTTGGCTATGAAACTTACAAGATGAAATTTGGACAACATGGTGCAAATCACCCAGTGATCAATCTTGAAAATAAAATCGTAGAAATCACCGCACAAAATCATAACTACAATGTCCCTGAAGAGCTTTGCGAAGTGGCGATCATAACGCATCGCAACCTTTTTGGCGACAATGTCGAGGGCGTTCGCTATAAAAACTATCCTATAATTTCTGTGCAACACCACCCAGAAAGCTCAAGCGGTCCGCATGAAAGTAAGTATATTTTTAAAGAATTTATGAATTTAATGTGAGCCATATAGACTTTTTAACCCTCATTAGTGTAGCTTTTTTAAACAGCTTTTCTCATTGTTATGCAATGTGCGGAGGTTTAAATTTAGCCTTTTTAAAACTTAATGCTAGTTTTAAATTTCCTTTTTTACTGAGCCTTGTATATCATATTTTTAGGATATTTGGCTATGTTCTTTTGGGAGTTTTATTTAGCCTTTTTAGTCTTGGTTTTAAATTTTCTTCATTTGCTCAGGGAATTTTGTTTTTTATGCTTGGCATTTTTATGATTATTTTAGGTTTTGCGCTTATTTTTAGAGGAAAGCTTTTAAAATTTATCGAAGAGCTTTCTTTTTTTTCTCAAATTCAAAGAAAGATTTTATCTAAATTTACGCTTAAGGGTCTTAAATCAGCTTGTATTTTGGGCTTTGCTAATGCTTTTATGCCTTGTGGGCTAGTGTATTTTTTCTTAGCCTTTGCGATGAGTAGAACAAATGCATTTGAAGCGGCTTTGATCATGCTTGTTTTTGGACTTTCAACCCTACCAGCCCTTTTGTTTTTGAGTAAATTTTTTACCTTTCTTCATCAAAACTTGCAAAAAATTTATACATTTTTGGCTGATCTTATCATCATCTTTTATGGTTTATATCTTAGTTTTAAGGGTTTTTTGCTCACAAATTGAATAATTAAAGCCAAAAATATTTTAGATAAGTTTTATCCTTAAAGCATAAAAAAGTAAATTATCGCTGAATGCAAAGCTTTTATTTTGTAAATTTAAGAAAAAATATATTTTTTTTATTTTATAATACTGCACTAAACTAAAAAATTTTTAAGGAGAACTTATGCACCCATGTAATTCAATCAATTACGATTATACGGTTGCTAAATATTTTATGTTTTCTACAATTTTGTTTGGTATAGTGGGCATGGCTATAGGCACGCTCATTGCCTTTCAACTTGCGTATCCGGACTTAAATTATTTAGCGGGTGAGTATGCTACTTTTTCAAGACTTAGACCACTTCACACTTCAGGCGTGATTTTTGGTTTTATGCTCTCTGGAATTTGGGCAACTTGGTATTATATAGGACAACGCGTTCTTAAGGTAAGCATGGCAGAATCGCCATTTTTAATGTTTATCGGTAAGCTTCATTTTTGGCTTTATATGATTTTAATGGTTGTTGCTGTGATTACGCTTTTTGCAGGAATTTCAACCTCAAAAGAATATGCAGAGCTTGAGTGGCCACTTGATATTGTGGTTGTTCTTGTTTGGGTACTTTGGGGTGTGAGTATTTTTGGGCTTATTGGTATTCGCCGTGAGAAGACGCTTTATATTTCTATATGGTATTATATCGCTACTTTTCTTGGTATTGCTATGCTTTATCTTTTCAACAATATGGAAGTTCCTACTTATTTTGTAAGTGGTGGAATGGGAAATTGGTGGCATAGTATTTCTATGTATGCTGGAACAAATGATGCCCTCGTTCAGTGGTGGTATGGACACAACGCTGTTGCCTTTGTTTTCACCGTGGGAATTATCGCTCAAATTTATTATTTCCTACCAAAAGAAAGCGGACAGCCGATCTTTTCTTATAAGCTTTCATTATTTGCATTTTGGGGCTTAATGTTCGTTTATTTGTGGGCTGGCGGACACCATTTGATTTATTCTACTGTTCCTGATTGGATGCAAACTATGGGTTCGATTTTTTCTATTGTCTTGATCTTACCTTCTTGGGGTTCAGCAATCAACATTTTGCTTACAATGAAAGGCGAATGGGAACAACTTAGAGAAAGTCCGTTGATTAAATTTATGATCTTAGCTTCAACTTTTTATATGTTCTCAACTCTTGAAGGACCAATTCTTTCTATCAAATCAGTAAATGCTCTTGCTCATTTTACAGATTGGATTCCGGGGCATGTTCATGATGGAACACTTGGCTGGGTTGGCTTTATGACTATGGCAGCACTTTATCATATGACTCCTAGAATGTTTAAAAAAGAACTTTACAGCAAATCTTTAATGGAAGCTCAGTTTTGGATACAAACTACAGGTATAGTGCTTTATTTTGCTTCAATGTGGATAGCTGGTATTACTCAGGGTATGATGTGGAGAGCTACTGATGATTATGGTAACTTGCTTTATACTTTCATTGATACTGTGGATGCTATTATTCCTTATTATTGGATTAGAGCAGTTGGTGGGCTTTTATATCTTGTAGGATTTTTCATGTTTACTTACAATGTTTATAAATCAATATTCTCAGGAAGAGCGCTTGAAAAAGAACCAACAAGTGCTTCGCCTATGGCAGCGTAAAAAGGAGAGAAAATGTTTAGTTGGTTAGAAAAAAATCCATTCTTTTTTGCTGTGGCTGTTTTTGTTGTGATTGCCTATGCAGGTGTAGTAGAGGTTTTGCCGGGTTTTGCAAATAATGCAAGACCTTTAGAAAGTAAAAAGCCTTATAGTGTTTTAGAACTTGCTGGTCGTCAAGTTTATATCAATGAAAGCTGTAATGCCTGCCATTCTCAGCTTATTCGTCCCTTTAAATCAGAAACAGATCGTTATGGTATGTATTCTGTAAGTGGGGAATTTGCTTATGATAGACCTTTTTTGTGGGGTTCAAAAAGAACAGGACCTGACTTAGCTAGGGTTGGAAACTATAGAACAACAGATTGGCATGAAAATCACATGTTTGATCCAACTTCAGTAGTTCCAACTTCTATCATGCCAGCTTATAAGCATATGTTTAAAAAGATGGCTGATATAGAAACAGCTTATGCATCAGCACTTACTCAAAAGGAAGTTTTTAATGTGCCTTACGATGTTGAAGGACAAACAAAACTTGGTACTTGGGAAGAAGCTCAAGCTGAAGTAAAAGCCCAAGCTGAAGCCATAGTTGCACAGATGAAAGATCCTGAAGTTAAGGCTGCGTTTGAAAGGGGCGAGATTAAAGAAATCGTCGCTTTGATCGCTTATTTAAATAGCTTGAAGTAGGATTTATGGAGAATATTAAAATTTTTTTTAATGTTTTGCTTGATATCATTACCTTAAATTTAAGCGATATCGATAAAGAAAGATGGGAAGTTTTCCAAGCTTATGGCTTTTTCTTTTTGATGTTTTTTATGGTGGTGGTTTTATATGCTTATTGGTTTCATCTTTATAGGGCTGAAAAAAAGGGCGATAAAAATTATGAAAAATACGCTAAACTTGCCCTAGATGATGAACTTAGCGATAAAGTTTTAGAAGAAAAAAGGAGTGCTTAATGCAATGGTTAAATTTACAAGATAATGTTAATTTATTGTCTTTGATAGGTGCTGCTCTTATTATTTTGATTACTTTGGTTGTTGTGGCTAGAATGTTCCAGCAAATGAAGGTAAAAAAAGAAAATGCAGAGCTTAGTGAGCATACTTGGGACGGGATTGGCGAGCTTAAAAATCATATCCCAACCGGTTGGGCTGTAGTGTTTGTTTTAACACTTGTGTGGGCGATTTGGTATTTTTTATGGGGCTATCCTTTAAATTCATATTCACAAATTGGCGAGTACAATAATGAAGTTGCTGCACATAACGCCAATTTTGGAGAAAAATTTAAAAATCTTTCAGCTGATGATAAGATTGCTATGGGACAAAATTTATTTTTGGTTCAATGCTCATCTTGTCATGGCATTACTGCTGATGGTATCAATGGCAAGGCTCAAGATCTTAATATTTGGGGTAGCGAAGAAGGGCTTTTAGATGTGGTTACTAAGGGTTCTAAGGGTATGAACTATCTCATGGGAGAAATGACTCCAGCAGCTGAACTTGGTATAGCTCAAGAAGATATTCCAGCAGTTGTTGCTTATGTGGCAAAAGAGGTTTCAGCTATCAAGAAAACAAAAAATGAAAATTTGGTTGAACGCGGTAAAGAAGTTTTTGCAACTTGTGTAACTTGTCATGGCGAAGATGGCACAGGTGTGATCGGTGGTGAGGTTATGGCTCCTGATCTTACTAAGTATGGTTCGCCAGCTTTTGTTGAGGAAGTGCTTAACCGCGGTAAAGCAGGTCATATAGGAACTATGCCAGCCTTTAGCTCAAGTATCTTAAATGAAATCCAAAAGCAAGCTGTAAGCGAATATGTGATTTCTCTTTCAAGGGGTGAATAATGGAAAATACAAATAGATGTGTTTTTGGTTTAGATGGGATTGCGGGCTTTTTGATCGCTGTTGTTCTTTTGCTTGCGATTTTGGTGGGACTAAGCATTTGGGGCGTTAAAACTCAGCAAAATGTTATGCAAAAGCCTTATAGTCTTGAAAAAGCAAATGAAATCAAACAATTTGGTTCTACAAGGGAACAACACATTATCATAAAGGATATCAAATGACTAAAAGCTTAGAAATTTTGATTATTGCGGGTTTGATACTTTCTGCTGCTATTACTGCTTGGGCTGTTTTGACAGCAAATCATCTTCAAATAGGATGAGTAAATTCTTTAAAGGCGGTTTTTTAGCCGCCTTGTTATTTTTTCCAAGTTTTGTTTTTTCCTTAGATCATGTGCTTGTCAATGAAAAAGAAACCCTAAATTTAAAGGTTGTTGAAAAATTGCAAAGTATGGGCGAGGAGTTATATGATAAAACAGGAGTTTTTGTAGCTGTAGCCATAGGAGATGACACAAGCCTTGAAGCACTTTTGCAGATAGAAAATAAACTAAATTCCCCTTATATCTTGCTTGCTCTTTCAAAAAGTTCTAGAAAGGTGGATATTATCTCAAGTAAAGAAGCTTCAGTATTTTTTGATAAAAATGAGGTTTTAAATCGCTCTATTGTTCCTATCTTGGCTTCTACAAAGGGTAAGGATATTTACAATGCCTCTATTTTAAATGGCTATGCCGATATTATCGATCAAGTAGCAGCTTATTTTAATGTAAAGCTTGAAAGCTCGGTAGGTAATGCAAACAGAGACACTTTAAATATACTTCGGATTATATTTTACGGCTTTATTTTGATCGCTGTTTTGTATTTTGTTCAAGGTCGTATGAAAAGGAAAAGGATACGATGAGTAAAAAAAAGACTTTTTGGCCTTATGGCATTTTGCTTTCTCTTTTTGCTATAGTTTTAGCTTGTATAGCGACTATTATTTTCGCGAGTGATTATCCCGTGCATGAAGATGATTTTTATTTTGAAAAGTATCAAAGCGTTAAGGATAATTTTAGCCAGATCGAAGAAAAACAAAAAATCTTTGATGAAAATTTTGCTATTTTGTTGAAAGATGAGCTTAAAAAAGAACTTGTTAATAAAAAAAGAAAACAAGAAGCCTATGTGGTAGAAAATGAACGCTTACAAATTCTTATTGTAGAACAAGATAAGCAAAGGTTTAAGGCTAAAGATCTTAATATCACGGTTAAGCTCACACGCCCACATACAAGCAAAGAGGATAAATTTTTTGAGTTTTTTGAAGAACAAAATGCAAGTTCTGCCTTACTTTCCGATACAAAATCAAACACCAGACTTATAAATCTTGATTTAAGTGGCTTAAACAAGGGTAGGTATCAAGTAAAAATAAAAGCACAAAATGAGCAAATAATCGGCTTTAAAAATTTCGAACTCATACTACCATGAAAGCCTTTGTTTTTACTACAAATAGGGCATTAAAAGCCTTTTATGAGGAACAAAAAAATAAGGATGCCTTGCTTGATAAGGCTTTTAGCGTGAGGGATTTTTTTGCAAGCCTTTTGCTTAGTGATAAATTTAAGGCAAGCGAGTATGAGCGTTTGCTTTTAATGCAAAAAGCATGCAAGCAGTGTAAAAAAAGCGAGGAAGTGCTTAAGATCCCAAGCAATTTTTTTGCCTTTTTGAAAAATTATGAGTATTTATTTTCCTTTTTTAAAGAACTTTGCCTTGCAAAAAAAGAGATCAAGGATCTTAAAAATCAAGATCTTTACGCCTTATATGATGAGCATTTAGATATCTTAGATGAGCTTTTGAAAAATTATTTTTGCAATTTAGAAAAAGCAAATTTATACGATGAGCTAAGCTTGATTAAAAATTTCAAGCTCAATCTAGACTTTTTAAAAAATTACGAAAGCATAGTTTTTTATATGGATGGCTTTTTATCTCCTTTTGAAAGCGAGCTTTTAGAGCTTATCAGCAAAGAACTTCCCCTTAGTTTGCATTTTAAAACGAGCCAATTTAATCTTGATTTTTTAAAGAGCTTGAGCTTTTTAAAAGAGCTTGAGCTTGAAAAAAATAAGGCTTATATCTTTGATCTAAACACAAAAAAGCTTAGCTTAGAGGGGGATTTTTCACATCAAGCAAGCTTTGTAAGTGTGCAAAAATTTGAGCTAAGAAGCTTGCAAGTTAGCTTTGTTTTTAATGAGATCAGTAAGTTCGTAAGAGCTGGCATAGAGCCTTCAAAGATAGCTCTTATCACTCCTGATGAGAGTTTTTGTGAGCTTTTAAGACTTTTTGACAGATATAATATGCTTAATTTTGCTAGTGGGATTTCTATAAAAACAAGTCTTTTTTATCAAAGGCTTAAAGCCTTATATAATGCTCTTATAGACGATAATTTTAGCTATGATGAAAATGAGGCTTATTTTAGTGATGAAAAAACAAGCTTTGATCTTAAAAATACCCTTTTAAAAAGCTTTGATCTTAAAGTATATAAGGAGCTTAAAAAAGAGCTTTTAGAAGAGGTGGATTTTGAGTATTTTTCTTCTTTTATCTTAAGTCTTATTGAAGATGAAAGCCTAGAAATAAGAGATCAAATTCAAAATGAGCTTTTTTTCATTAAAAGCTTGTTAGAATTTGAAAAACTAAGCCTTAAAGAGCTTTTGGAGCTTTTTATTATGAAGCTTTCTTCTTTAAAGCAAAGCTTTGTTGGAGGTGGGGCTGTTACTGTTATGGGGCTTTTAGAAAGCAGGGGGCTTTGTTTTGATGGGGTGATTATTGTTGATTTTAATGATGAGTTTATCCCAAAAAGAAGTGCAAGTGCTATGTTTTTAAATGAGGCTGTGCGTAAAAAAGCTGGGCTTATCAGTGCTGAAAATAGAGAGAATTTACAAAGATTTTATTATGAAAGCTTGATGAAAAATGCTAAGCGTGTAAGCCTTTGCTATGTGGAAAATGAAGAGAGGCTAAAAGCTCGCTTTTTAGATGAGCTAGGATTAAATATAAAAGAAGAAAATACCCATTCTAGCCTTGCTTTTTTGCGTGCCTTACAATACACAAAAACACCAAAAAAACTTGATTTAAATCCCCTAAAAGCACCAAGTCTTAAATATGACTTGTTTAAAGAAAAGCTTTCATTTACCCGTTTAGATCTTTTTTTAAAGCATAAAAGAAGCTTTTTTTATAAGTATATTTTAGGCATTAAAGAAGCTAGGGCTTTGAATTTGAGCTTTGAGCCTAAAAATATAGGAATTTTTTTACATAAGCTTTTAGAACTTTATTATCAAGGATCAAAGAATGATTTTGATTTTAAAAGATTTATGAGTTTATTAAAAGAGCAGGCAAAAAAAACAGAGCTTTCAAGGCTTGATTTAAAACGACTTGAGCTAAGATTTAAGGATTTTGAAAGGCTTGAAAAAGAACATTTTTCTAAAGGCTTTAAAATTTTACACACAGAATATAAGCTTGAAAGAAAGCTTGATGAAAAAATCACACTTCAAGGCATTATAGACCGCATAGATGAGGGGCTAAATTTTAAGCTCATTATTGATTATAAAAGTGGAAAAATCCCAGAAAAATCCTTTCAGCCAGCCTTTTATCAACTACTTTTTGATGAAAAGGCTGAATTTTGTTTTTATGATTTGCAAAATATGAAAAAAGATAAGGGCAAAGATACTAAAACCCTTGATGAGCTAAAAGAAACACTAAAAAGACTTAAAAGCGAACTTGAAGAAGAACTTTGTTTTGAAAATGAGCAAAAAAATGAGTATTGCCCTTATAAGCTCATCTATGAAAAGGATTTAAAATGAGCGAATTTAAACCATTTTTAGCCCTAGAAGCAAGTGCTGGCAGTGGAAAAACCTTTGCTCTAAGTGTCCGCTTTATCGCTCTTATGTTAAAGGGAGCAAGGATCAATGAAATTTTAGCCCTAACCTTTTCAAACAAGGCTGCAAACGAGATGAAAGAAAGGATAATCTCCACTTTTTTAAACTTACACAAAGAAGAAAAAAGTGCCGAGCTAAACGAACTTTGCAAGCTTTTAGCAAAAGAAAAAGAAGAGATCTTAAGCCTAAGAGATCAAAAAAAAGCTAGGTTTTTTAGAGCTGAGTTAAAAATTTCAACCTTTGATAGCTTTTTTGCTAAAGTGCTTAGAGCCTTTTCTTTAAATTTAGGGCTGATGAGTGATTTTGCTATTAGGGCTGAGGAGCTTGAGGTGAAAAATGCTTTTATTGCAAATTTAAATGAAGAAGAGCTTTCAAATTTAGCCTTTTATTTAGAAAGAGTGGATAAAAGCTTTTTTAAAGATTTGGAAAAAATGTATCAAAATATTTATGATTTTGAGCTTACAAAGGCTGTTTTTCCTAATTTAAAACAAGTCAATCAGTGCTATTTAGAGCTTAAAAGCTATGCTTTAAATTTAAGCACAAACTCAAATTATCAAAAGAATTTCCAGCTTGATGGTATTGAAAGCTCGGCTGATCTAGCTTCCTTGTGTGAAAAGCCCTTAATTTCTAAATTCGAAAATGACTATTTTGAAAAAATAAAAGAAGATGAGCATTTTATGAATAAAAGAGCCTTGCTCATAGAGGCTATAAATAGCTATGCTAAAGAGCTTGAAGCCTTTAAAATCTCTCAAATTCTAAGACTTTTAAAGCATTTTGAAGAGGTAAAAATAAGAACAAATAAAGCCCAAAACATTTTAAGCTTTAATGATGTAGCTAAAAATACCCTAAAGCTTACGCAAAGTGAGAGCAGTGAGCTGATTTATTTTAGGCTTGATGGAGCAATTTCTCATCTTTTAATCGATGAGTTTCAAGATACAAATCTTGTGCAGTATGAAATCTTAAAGCCCCTTATTGCCGAGCTTCTTTCAGGAGAAGGAACGAAAAAAGAAAGAAGCTTTTTTTATGTTGGGGACAAAAAGCAAAGCATTTACCGCTTTAGAAGCTCTAAAAAAGAGCTTTTTGATCTTTTGCAAAGTGAGTTTAAGAGCATTGAGCTTGATAAGCTTGATACAAATTACAGAAGCCATACTCTTTTGGTTGATTTTGTAAATGAAGTTTTTATGCAAAAATATCCAAATTATCAGCCTCAAAAATCCTTGCCAAGCAAAAAAGGAGGCTTTGTTAAGATTGCTACTATTAAAGAAGAAAGCAAGGAGTTAAAAAAAGAGCTAATTTTTGAAGCTGTGTTTGAAGAACTTGTTTTTTTAAAAGAAAGGGGAGTGAATTTAAACAAACTTTGCATTTTGTGTTGGAAAAATGCTGATGCTGACGAGCTTGTGGAGTTTTTAAAAACGCATCATTTCAAAGCCTTTACGCAAAGCGATATTAATCTTGCAAATAAAGCCAGTGTGGCTTTGCTTTTAAGCTATGCGAAATACTGCGTTTTTGGCGATGAACTTTATCTTGAACAATGCCTTAGTTTGCTAAATCCAGCTTCTTTAATGCAAGAGTATTCACTCAAAAGAGCCACAAAGGCTAGCGATTTAGAGGAGTTTAAAAAGAGGCTTTTTATCCCTGCTAAGCTTAGTTTAAGATTATATGAAAATCCAGCTAGCATTTGTCTTTATCTTATCAAAAAGCTTGGTTTAGATCTAAGTGATATAGCCTTGATCCAGTTTTTAGAATACGCAAGTAAGAAAGAAAATTTCCTCGAACTTTTGTTTGAGCCTTGCGGTGAAAAGATCTTAAATGAAGAAAATTTAGGCATTAGTATAATGACCTTGCATAAATCAAAGGGACTTGAGTTTGAAAGCGTGATCTTGCTTGATAGTCTTTCAACAAGAGAAAATTCAAATAAGGATAATTTGCTCTTTGAATTTGATATTGAAAAGGGCTTAGAGCTTCGCATTAGGGATAAATTTCGCTCAAGAACTAAAGAGAGTGATTTTGAAAATTTTATAGAAAAAAGCAAAAAAAATGACGCTGAGGATAAGCTTAATACCCTTTATGTGGCTATGACAAGGGCAAAAAATAATCTCATCATCATAAAAAATCCACCAAAACATTTTAGCTATTTTAACAGCGAGCTTTATTTAAATTTAGACTGCCAGCAAAGAGGAGAAATTATAGCTGATGAGCATGAAATTAAGCCTCAAAAAGAGCTTTTAGATGAACTTGAAGCCTTTGAGAAAATCCCTTTGCAAGAGCTTTCAAACAAAGAGCAAACAAGGAGCAAGGAAATCTTTTTTGGAGAGGCTTTTCATTTTTTAATGCAGCATATTGATATAAAAGAGGGGCAAAATTTAAATCTTATTTACGAGCAAATGGCTAAAAAATACAGGCATTTTTTAGATGAGCAGGCTTTAACTTCTATCTTTAAAAGAGCTAAAGCCTTGCTTTTTAATGAGGATTTTCAAAAATTGATTAAAAATAAGGAGCTTTTTAAGGAACAAAGCCTAAGTTTTGAGGGGCAAATCAAACAGCTTGACTTACTTTGTGTTGGAAATAAAGAAGTCTTTGTTATTGATTATAAAACAGGGCAAAGCTTTGAAGATGAGCATATTAAGCAACTAAGTTTTTATAAAAGAGCAATCACTCATATACTCAAAAAAGATACAACAAGGGCTTTTTTGTTTTATTGTTTGGAAGATGAGATAAAAATCTTAGAAGTATAAGAAGACTTAATAAAGCTTAAATTTTTCATTAGCTATAATTTTTGAAATAAAAATAAAGGAAAAAAATGAACTTTTTACTTGAGCATTATGTGTGGATCAAGGCTTTTCACTATCTTGGCTTTGTTTCTTTTATGGCAGGGCTTTTTTATCTTCCTCGTCTTTTTGTATATCATGCTGAAAATATACAAAATGAAGGCTTTGTTAGTGTTGTAAAGATACAAGAAAGAAAGCTTTTTTGGGGTATAAACACTACAGCTATGCTTGCGACCTTGCTTAGTGGGCTTTTGATGATAGCTTTAAATCCCTTGCTTATGAAAATGCCACATATGCACGCAAAACTTAGCTTCGCCTTGCTTTTGCTTGTGTATTATTTTGATAATTTCCGCTATCTTAAGCAGTTTGCAAATGATACCTGTAAAAAAAGTGGAAAATTTTTTAGAGCGTATAATGAAGTGCCAACCTTGCTTTTTATAGGCATAGTGGTTTCTTTTGCTGTTGTTGGTGTATTATAAAAAGGAGTGTTCATGGATAAACAAAGAGTGGTTGAAAATTTAAACGCCTTGTTTGAGGCGAGGGCTAAATTTTATGAGTTTTTTGATAACAATATCCCTAAAATTTCAAATACTGATGTATTTGATTTTTCAAAGGCAAAAAATGCTGATCTAAAAGAAGTGTATGAGCATTTTCATTTATTTGATTACAAGATAAGAAAACTTTTGCCAAGTCTTTATAAAGCTTATGAGATTAAAGATGAGGATTTAAATAGAAATTTTTAGGCTTCTTGTAGGCTAAATTTTCTTGCTTGATTTTGTAAAAAATATACAAGTTTTTCTTTTTCTTTAGGGCTAAGCTCGAGTTTAAGAAGAATATCATTTTCGCGAAAATTTTTTGTAAAAATGATATTTTCTTTGTTAAAAAAATGCTCAAATTTAGCAAGCAAGCTTAGACTTATTTCAAGCGTAAAATACTTTTTAAGCTCAAAATCTTGCAAAGAAGCATCTTTTATCACAGCATTACACGCATCGCTATAGGCTCTTACAAGTCCTCCTGTGCCAAGTTTTATACCCCCAAAATACCGCACCACGATCACAGCACTATCAACGAGCAAAGCTCCTCTTAAGGTATTTAAACAAGGCATTCCAGCCGTTCCCCTTGGCTCATTATCATCGCTTTTATCCTCTATGATTTGTCCAAGTTCGTTTAAAAAGCGATAAGCATAGACAAAATGCACGGCTTTTGGGTGTTCTTTTTTTAAATTTAAAAGTAGGGTTTTAAATTCTTTAAATGCACATAAAAAGGCTATGAAACTTGACTTTTTAACCTCTATCCTAGCTTCTTTTGTTGAACAAATGGTTTTCATTTAGCTTTGTTCGCTTAAATCCTCTTTTTTTGTATTTAAGAGTTCAAAAATTTTTTTGAGATTATCTTTTTTTATCCCAAAAAATACTAAAAAAATATCCGCAAGCATCCAAATAAACGCAAGAAGAAGACAAATAGCAGAACAAGCTAAGCCGATTGTATAAACATTTATAAAATCATCTCCATCATCATAAGGCTCGAAACCAGTATAAGGGTTAAATCTATCATTATAAAGATCAAAACTAGAATATGGTTCAAAAGAATTCGTAGCAGAAGTGATCATAAAAAAAATTAAAAGTATATAAGAACCCCAAAATAAAAGAATCTTAGCAATACCTAGTCCCTTATCTCCCTTATAAAATCTATCAACACCAAAAGTTCCTAAAACAAGTGAAAAAATCAATCCTGTAATAGGATTTTTAACCTGAAGAAAGGCAAGCTTTTCAATCTTTTCTTGTGAAGCACTATCAAGACTTTCTTTAAGGTAAGAAACACTATCGTTTGGTACTTTGTCGCGAAGTTGCATAAATAAAATGTCTGTATTTGTCATTATTTTTCCTTAGGAGTTTAAAATTTGAAAGATTTTAAGAAGATTATCTTTTTTTACGCCCTTAAAAACTAAGAACATATCTGCTATCCACCATACATAATAAATTATCATTACAAAAATAGCTATAATCAAAAGTTCCTCGCTATCATTTGCACCCAATACAATAGCTACAAGAGTTATGATAATTTTAAGGATACCCAAGCCCAAATCGCCTTTATAAATTCTATCTATGCCGGGTAAAATGATGCTTAAAACAAGAGCAAGGAGCGGATTTTTAAGCTTTAAAAAGACAAGTTTTTCTAAATTTTCTTCACTGCTTTTATCAAGACTTTCTTTAAGTTGAGTTAAACTATCGTTTGGAACCTTATCTTTAAGCTGAGTAAAAAGCAAAAAACGAGTATCGCTCATAATTTCCTTTCAAGATAAAATAGCTGGAATTTTATAAAAAATAAGATAAAAATTTGCTGAAAGGAGTGGTGACCCATACGAGACTCGAACTCGTGTTACCGCCGTGAAAGGGCGATGTCCTAACCGCTAGACGAATGGGCCAGCTTAGAAAGCTTAATGCGTAATTAAAAGCAAGATTATACACTTTTAATACTTAATAAAAACTTAATAATAAATAATACAAAATTACTACAAAATTAATCATGTTTTTAGCTTTTTTTCGTTAAATTTCACTATCCCAAATCAAGGTTAAATTATGGACATTACAAGTTTGTTTATCCTAGCCTGTGCTTTGTCTATGGACGCTTTTGCTGTATCTTTGTGCAAGGGTTTTAGTGTTGAAAGACTGAAATTTAAGCATTATATGATCGTTGGAGTGTATTTTGGTGGTTTTCAAGCTCTAATGCCTGTGATTGGGTATTTTTTTGGTATTTCTTTTGCTTCTTTTGTGGAACAAATTGATCATTGGATAGCTGCGATTTTACTCAGTATCATAGGTTTAAAAATGATCAAAGAATCCCGTCAAAAAGAAGCCTGTGATACTAATTCTAATGAATTTGGCTTTAAGATCATGCTTGGTTTGGCTGTAGCGACAAGCATTGACGCACTAGCTGTTGGGGTAAGCTTTGCTTTTTTGAAGGTTAATTTATGGCTTTGCGTACTTTTTATCGGAGTGATCACCTTCATTTTTGCTGGTTTTGGACTTAAAATCGGCAATAAATTTGGCATTAAATTTAAAAGCAAAGCCGAGTTTTTGGGCGGTTTGGTGCTTGTTTTACTTGGGCTTAAAATTTTACTTGAACACCTATTTTTTGAATAAATACCACAAGAAATTCAAATATCTAGCTCTATGCCTACAGGTGCATGATCTGAGCCAAAAATATCTGTTCTTATAAAGGCATTTTTGAGCTTTTTTTCTAAATTTTTTGAAATGAAAAAATAATCAATCCTCCAGCCCACATTTTTTTCTCTAGCCCTCATTCTATAAGACCACCACGAGTAATGCTCCTTAATATCGCCATTTATGTGCCTAAAAGTATCGATAAAACCAAGCGAAAGTAAATCATCTATCCAAGCCCTTTCCATAGGCAAAAAGCCTGAAGTTTTCGCATTTGCTTTGGGGTGAGTAAGATCGATTTCTTTATGTGCGGTATTGACATCGCCACAAATGATGATTTTTTTATCCTCTTTTAAAAGCTTTTTAAGGTATTCTAAAAAATCAGCATAAAATTTCATCTTGAAATTTAGCCTCTCCTCGTCCTTTTGTCCGTTTGGAAAATAGATATTAAAAAGCACGATATCATCAAAGCGGTGTTCTAAAACCCTGCCCTCATCATCGTCAAAAAACTTACATTTACTTGTCTGACAATCAAAATCACACAAGCTCATCACGCCAGAATACCCAGCCCTTTTGGCTGAATTTGAAAAGATATGTTTGAAATGAAGTTCATAAATTTTTTTTGGAAATTTATCCTCGTACGCTTTGATCTCTTGAAAGCCTACAAAATCAGGCTTTTCTAGCTCAATCCAAGCCAAAGCTTCTTTATCACAAATAGCACGAAGTCCATTGACATTCCATGAAATCAGTTTCATTTATACTCCTTAAGTCAAACCCTAATGATAGCATAAATTTATATTAAGTTTCATTAAGGCTTGATTTGTATAAAATGGCTAAAATTCCTCACTTTAGATTTAAGGAAAAACTTGAAAAAAAGGCTTTCATTTCGCATTTCTTGGTTTTATTTTGTGTTATTTAGTGCTTTATATCTTACGGCTATGAATTTTGTTTTGTTTGAGTTTATTTTTTCAAGGCTTGAGGATAAGGGTTTTTTTTATTATATTATTTTTATTTTGCTTCATTTTTTTATTTTGGTGGCTGTTTTTTCCGTATTTTTCTTGCCTTTTGTGGCAAAGTTTTTGATGATCATTTTTGTCTTGATAGCAAGTGCAAGTTCTTATTTTATGATGAAATATGGCGTGATTATCGATCATTTGATGATACGCAATATTTTTCGCACAGACATTAAAGAAGTAAGTGAGTTAAGCTCCTTTTCTATGGTATTTTGGATCTTTTTATTTGGTCTTTTGCCTTGTTTTTGCTTGCTTAAAACAAAGATTGTTTATGGAAGCTTGAAAAAGCATTTAGCACTTCGTTTGAGCATGTTTTTGATCTCTTTGCTTATCATAGCTGCGATTTTCTTGCCAATGACTAGCTTTTTTGTTTCATTTTTTAGAAATAATTATGAAGCTGAGTTTTACACCACGCCTTTTTATCAAATCAAATCTTTCATTAAATTTAGCAAAGAAGACTTACTTCCTAAAAAAGAGCTTCAAAGTATAGCAAAAGACGCTGTTTTAAGCCCAAATTTACAGAAAAAAATTCTTATTTTAATTGTTGGAGAGACGGCAAGAGCGGCAAATTATTCTTTGGGGGATTATTCTAGGAATTTAACAAATGAATTTACTCCAGATGAGGGTGTTGTATTTTTTGAGAATTTTTATAGTTGTGGTACAGCAACGGCAAAAAGTGTGCCTTGTATGTTTTCAAGTTCAAAGGCTAAAACCCACTCAAACAGCGAATACGCTGAAAATGTACTCGATATCTTGCAAAGACTAGGTGTTAAGGTTACTTGGCTTGGTAATAACTCAGGAGGTTGTCAGGGCGTATGTGATCGTTTAATCAATGTCCGTAAATTTTCAAATGAATTTGATGGCTTTTTGATTGATGAGGTGAAAAAAGAGCTTGAGAGCCTTGAAAATATGGAGCTTGTGGTGGTTCATTTGCAAGGTTCTCATGGACCAACTTATTATAAGCGTTATCCTAAGGAATTTCGTAAATTTACTCCAACTTGTGATACAAATGAGCTTCAAAAATGCACCGAAGAAGAGCTTATAAATACTTATGATAATACGATTTTATATACCGATCATGTGGTTGAAGAAATCATCGATGAAGCCAAGCTTCACACAGAGTTTTTAAGCTCAGTGATCTATGTTTCAGATCATGGTGAGAGCTTGGGGGAAAATGGAGTGTATCTGCACGGCATGCCTTATTTGCTAGCTCCTAAATTTCAAACTCATATCCCTCTTGTTTTTTGGAGTAATGATTTGAGTTTAAATCAAAATGCTTTCAGTAAAAAGCACTTAAAGCTCAGCCATGATAATCTTTTTAGCTCCTTGCTTGGCTTTTTTGGTGTGCAAACTAGCCTTTATGAACAAGAATATGATCTTTTCAGCCAAGAACTTAAGCCAAATTTAGACTAAAAAGGAAAAAGCAAATGAAACCAAAATACAATTTTTTCAAAAACACAGGCTACGCACTTTGTGGGCTTAAATTTATGCTTTTAAATGAAAAATCTTTTAAAATAGAGCTTTTTATCATCATTCCTCTTATTATTTTTTCGCTTTTTTTAAGGCTTGATTTGTTTGCTCACTTGCTTTTGATCGCTGTTTTGTTTTTGATACTTATTTTAGAGTGCGTAAATTCAGCTATCGAAGCTTGCGTGGATCTTTGCAGCCCTGATTTTCACCCCTTGGCTAAGATCGCTAAGGATTGTGCGAGTGGGGCGATTTGTCTTAGCATAAGTTTAGCAGCTATCATGTGGGCTTTTATTTTATTTGATTTGTGGTTTTGATGGATAAGTTTGATTTTTTATGTGAGCAAATTTTTGGTAAAAAGAAATTTGAA
This sequence comes from Campylobacter sp. MIT 99-7217, assembly GCF_006864365.1. NCBI lineage: Bacteria > Pseudomonadati > Campylobacterota > Epsilonproteobacteria > Campylobacterales > Campylobacteraceae > Campylobacter > Campylobacter sp. MIT 99-7217. Next base: position 155,099 of record NZ_QHLJ01000004.1, on the reverse strand, counting down.
ATCTTTAAATTTCTTTGTGAAAAAGCTGATGAAAACGGCTTTATTTTTGTTAAAATAGACGAATTGATGAAAGAGCTTAATACAAGCAAGCCCACTATCATCGCAAGTTTTAAATTCCTAGAAGAAAAAAAGCTTTTTAAACGCCTTAAAAATGGGCTTTATAAGCTAAAAGTGAAAGATGAAAATGAAGATTAAAAATCCCTTAGATATGCACCTACATTTGCGAGACGAAGCCATGCTAAAGCTGGTAGCTCCTTTTTCTGCGAAAGATTTTAGAGCGGGCGTTATCATGCCAAATTTAATCCCGCCACTTACGAACCTAGAGCAACTTAGAGCCTATAAAGAAAGGATAACAAGCCTTTGTGAAAATGCGAATTTCACGCCTTTGATGACGCTTTTTTTTAAGGATTATGAGGCGAAGTTTTTAGAGCTTGCAAGGGCTGAAATTTTTGCTATCAAGCTTTATCCAGCAGGCATTACGACAAACTCAGCAAATGGGGTTGCAAATTTTGATTTAAAGAACCTAGCTTCAACCTTAAATGCGATGAGCGAGCTTGAAATTCCTTTACTTGTGCATGGGGAAACAAATGATTTTGTGATGGATAGAGAGGCTAAATTTGCTCCTATTTATGAAGCTTTGGCACAAAATTTTCCAAGGCTAAAAATCGTTATGGAACATATCACGACAAAAACGCTTTGTGATTTGCTTGAAAAATATGAGAATTTGTACGCCACGATCACACTTCATCATCTTTTGCTTACTCTTGATGATGTCGTTGGTGGGAAAATGCAACCGCATTTGTTTTGCAAGCCCATAGCCAAAAGATATGAGGATAAACAAGCACTTTGCAAACTTGCTTTTAGTGGCTATGAAAAGGCGATGTTTGGAAGCGATAGTGCACCTCATTCAAAAAACGATAAAGAATGCTGTGGCTGTGCGGCTGGCATTTTTAGTGCGCCGGTTGCTTTGAGTGTTTTGGCTGAGCTTTTTAGCAAGCATTCAAATGAGGCAAATTTGCAAAAATTTATCAGCGATAATGCTTGTGCTATCCATAAGCTTGAGTTTTCAAAAGAAAAAATTATCACGCTTAAAGAAGAAAAATGGCAAGTGCCGCAAAACTACGGCGAGGTTGTGCCTTTCATGGCAGGAAGTGAGCTTAAATTTAAGGTAAGTGCAACTTAAGCTCAGGTGGCATAATTTAAACTCTATTTACAAGAGCATCTCTTATATCTATAAGAAGATAGATGATAAAAAAGCTAAGGAATAAAGCTACAAAAGAGCTAATGAGCGTAAATAAGCCTGAAAAAAATCCCACTGAAAACATTGCTACGATAGAAACTATGAAAGCAACGATAAAACTTAAAGCCGCTACTATATCAAGTATCAAGCGTCCAAATGTGATGACTATGTCTTTAATCATTGTGTATCCTTTTAAAGTATTGCTAAAATTTTATTGAGATTATCCTGCTTGATCCCTTTGAAAACTAAGAAATAATCCACAACAGTCCAAACCCATACGATAAGTAAAAGCAAAAGCCCTATGTAAATAACTGCAGTTAACCAACCTATGACACATAAGGCAAGTTTGGCTATGCCAAGTCCTATATCGCCTTTATAAAACCTATCTATACCAAAACCACCAAAAAATATACCTAAAATAAGCCCAATAATGCTACTTTTAAGCGGAACAAGAGAGATATTTTGAAGTTTATCTTCGCTCGCATTTTTAAGCTTTTCTTGCAACATAGGCAAGGACTGAGCTGGGATTTTATCTTGAATAGTCATTAAAACAGCATTAGCGTCCATATTTTTCCTTATAACATAAAATAAGGTGTTATTATAATATAAAAAAGCTATTTTTTCAATATAAATTATAAAATTAGAGAATTTTTATGCTTTTTATAGAATTTTTATCCTAGTTTTTACTAGGATAAAATTTAGAATTTCTTTTTCTGTACATCTTCGAGGATATTGTGTGCTATATCGCTTACTGTATCTGAGATATCAGCACTTTCATTAGCAATACGAACATTATCTTTTGTGGTTTGATCAATTTGTGCTACGCTTTCATTGATTTGAGTTATACCTGCTGTTTGTTCTTTGATACTTTCAGCCATATCATTGATACTTTGCACAAGTAAATTTGTATTGGCTTCGATTTCACTTAAAGATTTTTGTGTTCTTTCAGCAAGTTTTCTAACCTCATCAGCAACAACGGCAAAGCCTCGTCCATGCTCTCCGGCTCTCGCAGCTTCAATGGCAGCATTAAGGGCAAGTAAGTTGATTTGATCAGCTATATCGCCTATGATACCTGTAACATTTTTGATCTCTTCACTTTGGGTAATAACATCACTTGTTTTTTGAGAAACATTTTGCATACTTGAAGTAATTTCCTCAAGTGCTGCCGCAGTTTCTTCAAGTGAAGCAGCTTGTGAATTTGATGAGGTGGTAAGAGAATGAACAGCGTTTTTGAGCTTTTCGCTTTCACTTGCTAAAGAATTTGCAAACTCAGAGCTTTGAGTAAGCATTTTGATGATTTCTTGACCAAGAGCATTTGTCGTAACTTCTACCGCACCCTTTGCATCTTTTACCTCTGTGGTAAAGTCTAGAGATTTGTAGCTATTAAACACTCTTTGAATTTCGTCCATATCAGATCCAACCCTTGCTTGTAGGGCATTAAGCAAGCGGTTGAGAACATTTTTAAGTTCTATAAGCTGAGGGTTTCTTGGATTTGCTGTGATCCTCGCTGTAAGATTTCCACCCTCTACGACTTGAACGGTTTGAACGCTCTCTTTTACTGCTTGGGCATCTTGTTCAAGACCTAGGCGTGTTTTTTCTATGTTATCATTAATGATCATACCCATTTTTCCAAGCTCATCATTAGCACGAATTCTAATAGCTTTTACCTCTATTTTTTCGTGGTTGAGGAAGCGGAAGAAGCTATCTAGGGCATGAAGTATAATAGGTAGTCTCGCACCAACTATCTTTCTTACGCAGAAGAACACGACGATCAAAATAGCAATCAAAACAGCCACTGCAATACCAATAATAATAAGCTCAAGCTCTTTTAAAGGCTCTAATACAGACTTATGAGGTGTAGTTACAAGTATGCTCCAATAACTTGCATCCCCAAAGGTTGAAAAGCTACTTACAGTAGCATAAGAAAGATCTCCTGTTGAAGCGATATAATCATCAATGAGTATATCTTTGTGTTCTTTTATGGCGTTAATAATCTTATCTGTAGCATTTGGGTTGATTTCAGGAAGAGTTTTAAGTATAGCATTATTATTTTTGTGAATAGTAATGATACCCTGATCTGTGATTAAAATCCTCAAATCTCCCTCATACAAATCAAGCTTAGGATCAAGTAGGGTCTCAGACATTTCTAAAAAGTCCATAGTATAGCCCAAAACACCGATTTGTTTTTTAGATTTATCAAAGATAGGCACGGCAAGGTTCATACCCAAAAATTCTTGTCCACCAAAATTAAGTCTTGATGGAGGTCCAAAATAAATATGATCATGTTCGCCGTATTTTGAATTTTGTTGTATGTCGCTGATAATATCCATTTGGCTAAAATTATCGCTAAATTGCATCGTTTCTATGCCATCATATTGACCTGTTGTAGTGTCAAAAAACACCATACCAAATTTTCCACTAGAACTTGTATATCTTTTATCAGCATGTTCTAAATCAGATATGATAGAAGTATCCTTGAGGTATAGAAAGGTATAGGCTGCGTAAGCACTGCTATCAAAGGTATTTTTTAGTATAGATTCAAGTGTTTTTATATCAACTTGATCGTTTTGTTCTAAGATCTTATTTATCGTTGCACCAACTCCTTTGGTCAGGACAACAGATTCATCAAGAATGCCACGCATGTAATTTACATATCTTTTTGAGGCTAAAGATATAGAAATTCTAGCTTCTTGTTCCATATAAGAAGCAACTTGTGAGGTTATGTTAGAAATAAGTATGATTAAGCTTGCTATAACCACTATACCAACATATAAAACGAGTTTCGTGCCTATACTTAAGGATTTAAGCATGTCATTTCCTTGGATTGTTTTTTGCAAAATCTTATAAACTTGCTATTTTATCAAAAAAATGAGAAAATGGAGTATAAAAAAGCTATTTTTTAATGTTTTTATAATTTTGTGTATCATATTTACACACTTTAACCATGAATATTGTTTATTTTTGTTAATTTATTAGGATCAGCTAAGGATCAAGAGTTTGATCTTTGAGCTGATCGTTTCTGTAACTTCCGTTTTTATAAGCTTTGAAAGCTCTTTTTCATCTGCATTGATATCGCTCATTTTCAAATGCCACAAAGCATTTTGCAAGGCTTCTTCTTTGCTTCTTTTCACAATGCGTTTTTCATCAAAAATAAAGCTTTTATAAGGGATATTTTTCTCATCTAAAAAATCTTGAAATTTCTTCTCATAAGGAACTTTTTTAGGCTTTACATTAAAATGCTTAAAAATGGGTGCTAGAAAATCACTTTGCCTAAATTTAGCCCAGCCTAAATAAATTTTTATATCCGCTAAGCTGATAAAAGCTTCAAAGTCCTTAGTGCTTTGCAAGCTTGGCGACATGCTCAAAAAGGCTATATCAAAGCGTGCTTTGGGATTTTGCAAGATAAAATCATCAAATTGCAAATGCGTGGTTTTAACATTTGTAAGCCCTAAATTTTGACTATCCATACTTAAAATTTCAAGCATACTTAAAGAGCTATCAAGCGCAAGCACTTCTTTAGCCAAAAAAGCTAGATGAAGCGTCCAAACGCCCGTGCCACAGCCTATATCAATGAGAGTTTTATCTTCAAATTTAATGCCCAAGTCTTTAAAAATTTCAAAACTTTGTTTTTGAATTTCATTTAAATCCTTGCTGTATCTGGCATAAGTTTTTGCTTTTTGATCCCATAAATTCATAGCTAATCTTTGATAAAATAATCCCCATTAAAGCTTGTAAGCGAGTATTTTCTCGTAGATCCTAAACTTTGCACAAGCTCATCTATGCTTAAAAAGCTAAGCGTATCTGCTCCTATATACTTTCTTACTTGCTCGACATCTTTTTGAGAGCTGATAAGCTCTTCAAAAGTAGGTGTGTCTATACCATAAAGATCAGGAAATTTGATCTCAGGACAAGCAACCGCAAAATGAATCTTTTTTGCCCCTGCTTGTCTTAAAAGAGAGATGATTTTTTTAGAAGTTGTTCCACGCACTATACTATCATCAATAACGATGATTTCTTTATCTTTTAAAACCGCTTTCATGGGATTTAGTTTAAGTTTAACCTTTAAATTTCTAAGCTCTTGGGTAGGCTCTATGAAAGTTCTGCCTACATAGTGGTTGCGAACTATAGCCATTTCAAGCGGAATTTGAAGCTTTTTAGCAAAGCCAATAGCAGCACTTACCCCACTATCAGGTACAGGCACGACAAAATCAGCTTTGTGTTTAAAATGAGTAGCCAAGCTCTCGCCCATTTTTTTACGCATTTCATAGACGCTTTTACCCTCGATCACGCTATCAGGTCTTGCAAAATAAATATACTCAAAGGCACAAATTCTAGGATCAGCTTTAAAAAGCTCTATGCTTTGAAATTCCTCTTTTCCTTGTGTAAAGATAAGCATTTCCCCCGGTCTTACATCACGGATAAACTTAGCTTCTATAAGATCAAAGGCGCAAGTTTCGCTAGCAACGATATATCCTCCATCTTTTAATCTTCCTAAAGATAGGGGTCTTACTCCAAAGCGATCTCTTGCAACAAAAAGCTTATCAGCACTTGCTAAAACAAAACAATACGCTCCCACGCAATCTTTCAAGCTTTCTATAAATCTTTCTTGAAGCGAGCTTTTTTTGCTTCTTGCGATAAGATGAACTACATTTTCTGTGTCCATGTTTGTGCGAAAAATTGCTCCTTCGTTGATAAGCTTGGTTCTTATTTCGTTTTTATTGACCAAATTTCCATTATGTGCTAAGGCTATATCACCAAGCATACAAGTAGCAGCGATAGGTTGTGCGTCGTTTAAGCTTGAATTTCCAGCTGTTGAGTAGCGGTTATGTCCTATGGCGATTTGTCCTTGAAATTTGTTTAAAATGTCTTCACTAAAGACTTGATTAACCTCTCCTTTTGCTTTGATCGTTTTGATATTTTCTCCATTACTTACGCTTATGCCACTTGCTTCTTGCCCTCTGTGTTGCATGGCAAAAAGAGCGTAATACGCATAAGTGCTTGCATTTTTTGAATTAATCACCCCAACAACTGCACACATTTAAATTCCTAAAAAATCATTCATTTCATAAAAGCCTGCATTTTGTAAGTTTAACCATAAAGCGATCTTGATCGCACCCTTAGCAAAAGTAGCTCTTGAAGTGGCTGTGTGATTAAGTTCTAAAAACTCGCCATTTTCATAAAAACCTATGGTGTGTCTTCCTACTATGTCTCCACCTCTTAAACTCATAACACCGATTTCATCTTTGCTTCTTTCGCCTATGATCCCATTTCTTCCACTTATTCTAACACTTTGTAAATTTAAATTTCTAGCCTCAGCTACACTTTGTGCTAAGCTCATTGCTGTGCCACTTGGAGCATCTTTTTTGTGGCGGTGGTGCATTTCTAAAATTTCTATATCAAAGTCTTTAAGCATAGTGCTTGCTTGTTTTGCAAGATGATTTAACACGGCAACGCCTAAAGACATATTGCTTGCATAAAATATCGGCATTAAAGAACTTGCTTGCTTCATAAGTTCTTTTTCTTTTTCGCTTAGTCCTGTTGTACCGATAACTAAGGGCTTAGGACTTGTTCTTGCAAACTCAAGTAAATTTTTTGTCCCACTTGGTGCTGAAAAATCAATAATCACGCTTGATTTTTCAAAGAGTATTTCATAAGAATCCCCCTCGTTAAAAAGCATGGCTAAATTTGCATTTTTTTCATCAAGCAAGCAAAGTTCTATTTGTTTTCCCATGCGTCCATTTGCTCCGTGGATGCCTATTTGTGTCATCGTTTTCCTTAAAAATTTATATGAGATGATATTGTATCAAAATTTCTATTAAGCTTTTTTTGATTTATATTGCAAATTTTTGTAAGTTATGTTACAATTTCCGCCGAATTAAATTTTATTTAAAGGAGACACGATGAAAATCAGTGCAAGAAACCAAATCAAGGGCAAAATCGTTGAGATTGAGCAAGGTGCAGTTAATGGTATCGTTAAGATCGATATAGGTGGTGGAAATATTATTTCAGCAAGTATTTCTATGGATTCTATCAAAGAACTTGACTTAAAAGCAGGCAAAGAAGCTACAGCTATCATCAAAGCAAGCTCTGTAATGGTGGGCGTGAATTAATTTACGCTATTTTTGTGAGGGTTTATGATGAAGAGATTTTTAGCATGGTTTTTGTGCTTTGTTTGTGTTCATTTTGCTTTTGCGGCTGAAAAAGCAGGTGCAAATAAAAAAATTGCCGTTTTATCAGCAAATGGAAGACTTGGAAGTTTGATCGTTGAGGAAGCTTTAGCAAGAAAACTTTCTGTGGTTGCTTTTGTGAGAGATTCAAGCCAAAGAGTACCCAAGAATGCTACTATCATTAAAAAAGATATCTTTGATCTACAAAAAGAGGATTTGAAAGATTTTGATGTGATTATCAGTGCTTTTGGTGCTTCTGATGCGAAATCATTTGAGAGATATTACTCAAAGCTTGCTTCTTTGTTTAAGGATACAAATAAAAAGCTTATTGTGGTCGGTGGTGCTGGAAGCTTATATATGGATAAAAAACATAGTTTAATGCTTCAAGATACTCCTGATTTTCCACCAGCTTATAAGGTCGTAGCAAAGGCTCATGCTGATGGTTTAGCTTTTTTGCGTAAGCAAGATTTTGATTTCACTTATGTAAGCCCTCCAGCTGACTTTGTTTATGAAGCTAAGAAGAGTGGTAAATACACGCTTGGCGGAGATGAATTTTTTGTCAATTCTAAGGGCGAGAGCAAAGGCAGTTACGCTGATATTGCTGTGGCTATCATTGATCTTGCTCTTAAGGGCGGATATAAAAAGCAACGCGTGAGTATAGTTGCTGAGTAAATTCTACTTTTGGATTTTTAGATAAACAAAATACGAGCTTTCTTAGGCTTGTGTTTTGTTTTTGCATTCAAAAAGCTTAAATTTAAGCTCGCTAAGTCCTGTTTTTTCAAGGCTTGAAACCTCTAAAATAAAGCTTTGAGGATTGTTTTGAGCTTCTAGGTATTTTTTTAAAGCCATAGTTTCATTTGCGATTTTTTCAGCAAATTCTGCTCCTAAATTTACACTATCACTTTTTGAAATCATCACCCCAAAGTTTCTTTGAAACAGCTTCTTTGAAAAGTTTTCAAGCTCTTTTCTTAAAATTTCAAATTGCGTTTTTAAATCATCATTTCTTAAAGGATCAAGCACAAAAAGCAAAAAAGCCGTGCGTTCTATATGTCTTAAAAACTCAAGCCCCAAGCCCTTGCCCTTGCTAGCTCCTTCGATAATGCCCGGTATATCAGCCATTACAAAGGAATGATCCTCATCAACTTCGACCACACCAAGCTTTGGAGTAAGCGTAGTGAATTCATAATTTGCTATCTCAGGTCTTGCATTTGAAAGCACGCTTATAAGCGTTGATTTGCCTACATTTGGAAAGCCCACAAGCCCCACATCAGCGATGAGCTTTAGCTCCAAACGCACAAATTTACTTTGACCTTTAATGCCCGGCTGTGCGTAGTCTGGACGCTGATTTGTCGCATTTTTAAAGTGGATATTGCCAAGCCCACCTTTGCCGCCTTTTAAAAAAAGCTCTTTTTGTCCCTCAAAAACAAGATCAAGTAAAAGCTCTCCACTCTCATCATCGATAACCTGAGTTCCCTCAGGAACGATGATCTCAAGGTTTTGCCCTCTTTTTCCTGTGCGGTTACGCCTTTGTCCATCTTCGCCATTTTGAGCCTTTAGCTCTTTTTTGCCCTTGAAATTTGCAAGTGTGTGAGCGTTATTATCGCAGATAAAAAGCACATCTCCGCCATCTCCGCCATCTCCGCCATCAGGACCACCCAAAGGCACATGCTTTTCACGGCGAAAGCTTACAGCTCCCTTGCCACCATTTCCTGAGCTTAATGTGAGTTTTACTTTGTCGATGAACATGTGCTAACCCTTTAAATAAAACAAGAACTTATGAAAACTGAGTTAAGTGGTTTTTTATAAAGAAATTTAAACTCTAGTTTTGCTAAAGCCCTAAACTACTCGCCCAAACTTGGCTTCATTTCAAGTATCTTCCAAGGAAGTCCTTGGCTGTTTAGCTCTTCCATAAAGGGCTTAGCATTAAATTCTTCCATATTAAACACGCCCTTGCCACTCCAAATACCCTTTGCCACAAGCTTTGCTCCTATCATAGCAGGAACTCCTGTAGTATAACTTACAGCTTGAGAGAGGGTTTCTTTGTAGCAAGCTTGGTGATCGCAAACATTATAAATATAAACTTGCTTATCCTTGCCATCTTTTAGCCCACGAATAACGCAGCCTATGTTGGTCTTGCCCTTTGTCCTTTCTCCTAAACTTGCTGGATCAGGTAAAAGGGTCTTTAAAAACTCTATGGGAATAATCTCAACTCCTTTATGAAGCACAGGCTTAATGCCAAGCATACCCACATTTTGTAAGCAATTCATGTGAGTAAGATAGCTCTTAGAAAAGGTCATAAAAAAGCGAATTCTCTTAAGGCTTTTAATGTTTTTTACAAGGCTTTCAAGCTCTTCGTGATAAAGCAAATAGCTATCTTTTACCCCAACTTCAGGATAATCCCACTGCATACTAATTTGCATAGGCTTTGTTTCTATCCACTTGCCATTTTCCCAGTAACGACCCTTTGCGCTAACCTCTCTTAAATTTATTTCTGGATTAAAATTAGTCGCAAAGGCGTAGCCGTGATCTCCTGCATTACAATCAAGTATGTCTATATAGTGAATCTCATCAAAAAGTTCTTGCTTAGCATAAGCACAAAAAACATTGGTTACGCCTGGATCAAAGCCACTTCCTAAAAGAGCCATAATACCAGCTTTTTTAAAGCTCTCATGCCTTGCCCATTGTTCTTTGTATTCAAATTTAGCTAGATCAGGGTGTTCGTAATTTGCTGTATCTATGTAAGCAATTTTTGCTTCTAAACAAGCATCCATAAGGCTTAGATCTTGATAAGGAAGAGCTAAATTTAGCAAAAGCTCAGAGCCTGTTTTTTTGATAAGCTCTACCACAGCCTTAGTGTCATCAGCGTTAATTTCAGCTACTTTTATATCAACTCCCAAACGCTCTTTTATAATCTTAGCTATTTCCTCGCATTTACTAAGGGTTCTACTTGCTAGGGTGATTTGGCTAAAGGTATCGCTATTCATCGCTGCTTTTATGCTAGCGACTTTGCTAACTCCGCCAGCTCCTATGATAAGAAGTTTGCTCATTGTTTTTCCTTGAAAAATATAAAGCTTACATTGTAGCAAATTTAATGTTAAAAATAAAGAAAATAAGGCTATAAAATTGTCTTTTTAGAATTTTTTGCTACAATAAAAATATTCTTTAGGAGATTAAAACTTTGAAAATTTATAAGTATTGTGCAAATGGAAATGATTTTGTGATTTTTAATGAGCAAGATAAGGCAGATAGAAGTATGCTTGCTAAGGAGCTTTGTAACCGCTATGAGGGCGTTGGGGCTGATGGAATGATCGTTATTTTACCTCATGAAAAATACGATTTTGAGTGGGATTTTTATAATAAAGACGGCTCAAAAGCCTTGATGTGTGGTAATGGTTCAAGAGCGGCAGCCCATTTTGCTCATCATGTGAATAAGGTTCAAAATGAAATGAGCTTTTTAAGTGGAGCAGGGCTTATAGAAGCTAAGGTTAATGGGGATTTGGTCGAGGTTTGTTTGGGAAAAGTTAGATTTGTTCAAGAAAAATTTATGCATGATGGCATTTGCTGGCAACTTTGTGATACAGGAGTGCCTCATTTGGTGCATTTTTGTGAGGATATAAATACTTTTGATAAAAAGCTTTGTAGCAAGCTTCGACAAAAATATAATGCAAATGTTAATTTTGCTCAAATTCTTGATGAAACTCATCTTAAGGTTCGCACCTTTGAAAGAGGGGTTGAAGATGAAACTCTTGCTTGTGGTACAGGCATGGGAGCTTGTTTTTATCTTGCTCATTTGGATAAAAAAGTAAAAACAAGTGCGACAATTACACCAAAAAGTGGCGAAAATGTCGAATTTAGATTTTTTGATGAAAAACTTTATTTTAAGGCTAAAGTGAGGTGTTGTTTTGAAGCTCATTATAATCTTTCTTAGTTTATGCTTGCCCCTTTTTGCAATCAAAGGTGGTTTTGATGAGGGGTATTATCGTTTAAATACCGAAGAAAAGGCTAAGGTTTTTTCTCAAAAACTTGATAAGTTACTTGATGTTTCTTTTGAAAAGATCCTTAAAGAGCGTTCTTTTGTCGAAGCCTTTTTTAAAAAACATGCTCCAAATGGTTTTAGAAAGCTTGATGAAAAAGAGATAGAAAAGATCATAGAGCTTAAAAATAAATATCGCGTGAATAATCTTTTTGATTTTAAGGATTATTTAAGGAGAATTGATATCGTTCCAAAGTCTATGGGTATAGCCCAAGCTATGCTAGAAAGTGGTATGGGAACAAGTCGTTTTGCAAGAGAGGCGAATAATCTTTTTGGGGAATGGACTTGGAGCGAAAAGGGTTTAGTTCCCAAAAAAAGAGCAAAGGGCAAAAGTCATAGGATAAGAATTTTTGATGATTTGCAAGAAAGTGTGGATTCTTATCTTTTAAATTTAAACAGACACGATGCTTATAAGGGATTTAGAAATTTAAGGCAACAATACCGTCAAAATGATGAAAAATTAACAGGATTAAAAGCCATAAAAACCTTGCATAATTATTCAGAAATCAAAGGTGAATACGAAAAAAGACTTAAAAATCTCATCTTAAAATACGAACTTGATCGCTTTGATTAAATTTTATAAATTTTTGCAAAAATTCAAAAAAAAAAAAAAAGAAATGATTAAGTTTATTTTGTTAAAATCCTCTTACCATTTTACTTGAAAGGATCGTAAATGAAAAAAATACTTTTTGTTGCACTTGTTGCATTTGGTGTGAGTTCAGTTTTTGCTGCTGATGCGGTAAAAGATGCTGCTAAGGGTCAAGCTCTTGATGTTGCTGGAGGCTTGATGAGCGGAAAAAGTGCTAAAGATATAGCAAATGAGAAAAAAGAAGAAGCTAAGGGTGCAGCTAAAGAAGAAGCTGGAAAACAAGTTAATAAGTTGTTAAACAAATTCTAATTCCCTTTCTCGAGCTTTTTAGGGCTCGAGCTTCTCAAAAAATTCATTTTCTGCTATAATTTCTTTTTAAATTTACTCCTAAGGAAAAAGATGAAATTTTTAACTTTGTTTTTTGTATGTTTTGGTGTTTTGAGTGCTTATGAATTAAGTCAAGAAGAAGCCCAGCTTGCTAAAAAGCTTTTAACAAAAGAAAATATCAATCAAGGCGTTGAGATAGGTAAAAAAGTTCTTGATAAACAGATTCAAAAGGAAAAAGAAAATCCTACTGATTATAAGGCTTTGCTTAAAGAACAAGGAACAAAGGCAGCAAGTTCTTATATGCAAGGCAAAAGCACAGATGAGATCATTAAAGAACAAAAAGAAGATCTTTCAAATAAAACAAGCCAAAAGATAGAAGAAACAAAAAAAGAGGTTAAAAAAGAAGCAGCTAAAGAAACAGCAAAGCAAGCAGCTAAAAATTTGCTCAATTCTTTTAAGTAAAAATTTTAGTTATTTAAAGAGCTTTGAATGATCATTTGCGAAGATGAAATAAACTATGAGTTTTTAGAAAAAATAGCTAAAAAGCTTAGCCCTAAGGATATAGAACTTGTTTTTGTTGATGATGTAAAAATGAAGATCATCAACAAAGAACAAAGAAATATCGACAAAACAACTGATGTGCTTTCTTTTCCCTTTGTTTGCGAATTTCAGGCTTTGGCTTTAGATCCTCAAAATTCTTTACTTGGAAGTATAGTGATCAATCTTGATGAAGTGCATAGAAAGGCTACCCAGCTAAAGCATAGCAAGGAAGATGAGATATCTTTGCTTTTTATACATGGGTGCTTGCATTTGCTTGGCTTTGATCATGAGGTTGATGAGGGTCAAATGAGGGCTAAAGAACAAGAGCTTATAGAGTTTTTTAAACTTCCTAAGAGCTTGATCTTGAGAAATGATTAGGATTTAAGCCTCCTTTTTTAAAGGCGTAAAAAAGCACCGCAAGACTTATGATGAAAGAGCAAAATTGAGCCAAAGGATAGCTTGTCCAAATTCCTTTTAAACCAAAGAAATTTGGTAAAATAGTAAAGAAAATAAGCACAAAGATCAGAGTATAACAACTCGTGATGATAAAAGAGCTTATAGGACGCTGGATAGCTTGAAAAAAGCTTGCCGCTGCCATGTTAAAACCAAGCATAGCAAATCCTGCAAAATAAATTTTCATCGCTTCTTGGACATCATTTAAAAATACCATATCAACGCTTCCATTTGCATCTTTTTGTAAAAATAAAATCACAAGATATTTGCTAAACATGATAGATAAAAGATATAAAATCACACCCATAGCAAAGGAAAACAAGAGTCCAAATTTAAGCACATTCAAAACCCTTGATCTGATATTTGCTCCAAAATTAAAGCTCGCTATGGGTTGTATGGCTTGCGAGGCTGAAAGAAGAGTGGTAAAAAGAACTATCCCGCTATACATCATCACGCTATACATCGCCACTGCTCTATCTCCTCCTAAACCTACAAGAAGGTGATTAGCTATAAAAAGCACCAAAGCAGCACTAAGCTCTGCACTTGCCTGGGCTATGCTATTTTGAGTGCTTCTTATAAGAGCTTTGATCTTAAAACTAAGAACAAAAAATACCTGCCCTCTTTTAAACACAAAATGCCAAAGCAAGATCAAAAACCCCATAAAATGCCCTAAAATAGTCGCTAGAGCTGATCCTGCTATGCCTATTTCCAAAACAAAAATGAATAAATAATTAAAGGCTATGTTGCTAATCGCACCAACTATCATAGCGATCATGGCTAAAACAGGACGCTTGTCATTCATTGCAAAGATATCAAGCAAGGGGTGAAGGACGATGACAAAAGAGCCTAAAAAGATAATTTCTAAAAACTCACTTGCTAAAGGGGCGATTTTTTCACTAGCTCCTAGTAAAATCACTATCTCATCACAATACACATAAAAAATAAAGCCTAAAATCACTCCACTTAAAAGAGCAAAATAAAAAACAGAACTAAAAATTTCCCTCGCCTTTTCAGGTTCATTTTTTCCAAGATAATACGAGCAAAGAGAGGCTGCTCCTATACTAAATAAAAGTTCATAGGCTATAAGCATAGGAAAAACAGGCCAAGCAATGCCCACAGCAGCAAGAGCGTCTTGACCTAGCTTTTGTCCTACAAATGCCCCATCAACTACATTGTAGGTTGAAAGGGCGAGCATAGCACAAAGTGAGGGGATAAAGTATTTAAAGTATAATTTTGTGATATTTTGGTTTTTAAGATCGATTGACAAATTTATTCCTATACTTTTATGATTTTAGTCCAAAGAAGCTTCGTTTCGCACATAAAGATCTATTATCCTTGCTTTACCATCAAAGATCTTTATAGTAACGATGGCTTCTTGATTTGTGAGTAAATCCCTTTCAAGCTCTAGGGCTTTTTGTGCAGGGGCAAAGTATTTTTCTATGCCAAGATCTAGATCATAAGGCCATGAGTTTTTAAGCTTTGCTTTGATAAAAGGAGCATTTTTTGGTTTTTCAAGACTTGGTTTTGAAAACTCATAGATGCCATCTTGATCCTCATCTTTTAGCTCAACAAAATAAGTATCTTTGCCTTGATAGGAGTAAGGCTCTTCCAAATGCACCCCATAATCAAGCAAAACATAATTACCACTAAGTAAATCCCTTGGATCAAAGCCACTTGCTCTTACTTTTAGTTCTTGCCCAAAAAACACAGGTAAATAAGCATTGATAAACATAGCTATGATGACTAAAAATTGAAGTGCTAGGGCAAAGATTAAGAATTTAGAAATTTTCATGATTTTTCCTTCGCACTCTTGCAACTATAAATAAAATCACAGCAAAACTAAAGAAAAGAATGCTAGCACCTATGTAATCCCCGATCAAATCAATATAACGGATAATCGCTAAGGCACAAAAACTTAAAAGTGCCAAAATTTTATAATCTTTTTTGAAAAGATAAATGCTTAGAGCAAGAGAAAAAAAGCTATAAATAATCGTTACAAAATTTGTTAGATTTTCAAAGTTATCAAATTTTATAAAAATAAAAATAAAGGGCAGAACATAATAAATAGCCCACATAAGAGCTAAAAAATAATTTTTTTTATAAAAATTTAAGGCTATAAGGGCAAGTACAAAAAGCACACTTATCACAAGGGTAAAATTTGAATGCAAGCCAAAAGTAACGATTATATCAGCAGGAGCTTTTAGTGCTGAAGCCAAAAAAGCAAAGGCTAGAGCAAAATAAAAATAAGCTCTATAAGCTTTAAAATCAAAGCTTAAAAAGATAAAAGAAAGAAAAATAAGCACAGCTATAAAACTATCAAACCTCGCATCTAAAAAAGTAGATGATGCAAAAAATGGAGAATAAAATACATAGATGATTAAAAAAATAAAGTTAAAAAAGCGTAAAAATTTGCTCTCATAAAAAACACCCAAAGCAAAGCCCAAAAGCAAAACAAGTCCAAAAGAACTTGAATAAATATCTTGATCTATGTTAAAACAAAAGCCTATAAAATAAAACAAATACGCTTGCATAAAAACGGCAAAAGAGCCTAACGCAAAAGAGAGGATAAAAATCACTATACTCACACTAAAAAAGGCTAGGGCTGTGTTATCTCCTAGATGATAAATTTGAGAAAGCAAGGCTATGTTTGCAAGCAAGATAAAACCACTTAAAACAGCAACAGCCTGCGTATAAATAGAATCTTTTTTTGCAAGAAAAAATAACAAAATATGTGAAAGAAAAAGCGTTATCAAAAGTAAGCTTGTTTTAAAAATAGTTGATAAATTTTGCCAATTATACGCCACTAAGCTTATCAAACAAAGTCCTAGAAAAATGCAGGCTAAGATATTTAAAAAGGCTAAATTTGAACTCTTTTCAAGCCCAAGTTTTGAAAAAATTTGTTCTTTTTGAAGATTGCTGATAAGTCCCTCATCACTCAGCTTTTCAAGCTCAGTTTTTAGAATATGTTTTTTATAAGCTCTCATCAAGAAAATACCTTTTTAACCCCAAAAAATGTCAGCAATGAAGCAAGTGCAAAAAAGAAAACCAAAAGAGAAATCATAATGCCTATAGTTATGCCTGCTAAGCTAGGCATAGCAATGAAAATGATCGCTATAAGTATGCTTAAAATAGCCCAAATAAAGCTATATATCCAAGATGAAATACCTGTTTTTTTAAGCTCTAGAGCATAACTTATGCCAAGTATTCCTTTAAATGCCACCATGAAAGCAAAAACATAAATCGTAACCAAGCTTGCAAAGTCAATGCCTAAGGCGATAAAAATAAAGGCGAATATAAGATTTAATATCCCGTCCATTAAGAGTAAATTTGCTCCATTTAGCTCTTTAAAAGAAAAATAATAGGCGATATTTGAAATTCCTCCAGCGATCAACAAAAAAGGCAGAAAGAAAACAAAACTTACAAAGACTTCAAAAGGGGTAAATAAACCAATAAGAGCAGTAACGATCAATAAGACAGAAAAAATGATCCAAAGCACACTTGCAAAAGTTTTCATCTTTAATTCAACTCCATTTTAAAAAGATGAATTTTAATGCTTAAAAGATTAAATTTCACTTAAAAATGTGTATATAGAAACTGAGTTTTTGCATTAAGTTATCTTATTTTCAAGTTATTTAGTTAGTGTTTAAAATTTATAAATATTTTGTTTGTAAAAGTAGATCAATTCAAGCTCAAGACATATGAGATATATAAAAGTTGCAAAGATTATTTAGCTTGATCGAAGATAAGGTTTCATAAGCCCTAAATTTAGGGCTTATGCGTTTAGGCTTTTTTTTCGCTTACTATGTCAATGATATTATCAGCAACCATGATAGCGATTTTTGCCATAAATTCCTCAGGGCTTGTAAAGCCAACGCAAGAGCAATTTATTTCTCCAAGTATGTATTTGTCTTTACCTTGTGCGTCTGTATCAAGGATAAAATCAGCCGTCCAAATAAGAGGCAAATCGTAATTTCCAAGCTTAGAGCGAATATCAGGAAGCTGAACTAAGAACCAATCAATAAGCTTTTGCCAATCTTTTGGCTCATCATAGCGGTATTTTGCCCCACTAAATAAGGTCGCACTAAAGGCATCGCCTCCCTCAGCTGGCTTTTTATGCACCACATAAACAGGGGTTTTATAAAGCATGAGTATGCGAATTTCGCCCTCTTTAATACGAGGCAAGAAGGTCATATCAACTAGCATGCCGTTATCGCCTATAATGTATTGCTCACAAAAGTCCATGAACTCGCCAAGTTCTCTATTTTCGCTATGATTATCCTTAGCCTCAGTGCAAATAATCTTTGTATCAAGAGGTAAGCTTGTGTGTTTATTATAAAGACTTGGATCTTGCAAACGCACACGCCAAATACCCTCTCCTGTTGAGCCTCTATTTTGCTTAAGCACTCTTTCGCCCTTAGCAAGGCTTTTTGGGAAGGTCTCTTTAAATTTAGCCACATCATAATAAGCATAGGTATCATCTGGCACTAAATCCGTACTTGCTAGCTTTGTGAGTGCGTCTTTTGCACCGTATCCTATCATCGCATCAGGGTGAGGCATGCCCACAAGACCTGCTGCACAAAGTCTTCTTAAAACATCAAAATAAAGCTTTTCTTCTTTGATATTACCCGGATTGACCCTTGAAACATAGCCATCAAAGTCCTTTTTTACCCTCTCAAAAATAGCCTCTCTTTGCTTTTCATCTTTTAAAATTTCATCACTAAAAAAGATGACCTCAGCATTCCAGCCCTTGTTTTTTAGCTCATTTACCATAGGCATAGTATCTTTTCTATGTCCATCAGGCCCCTTGTCGCTACCTCCAATAGCTTCGAAAAATACGATATTTTTTTTCATTTTCGCTCCTTTTGTAAAATCAAGTTTTATTCTATAAAAAAAATCATTTAATTTTCATTAAAATTATTTGGTGAAAGAGATTTATTTTAAATTTAAAGTTTAAAATGTGTAAAATTTAAACGAAATTCTTGTAAAGATACGAGCGTATAAATTTCATTTATTTTTTGCAAACTATAATGATAAAGCTACCATTACAAATGAAAATCATAGTTTTTCAAAACACAGCGAAAAATGATTAAATTTTTGCTAGAATTTAGCTTTATTTTTAAGGAATTGTATGAAAATTTTTATCAATCTTCCCACTTGGCTTGGCGATTGCGTCATGGCAAGTGTGGCTTTGAGGGCTATTTTTGAGCATTTTAAGGGTGCAAAATTTGTTATTTTTGGCTCAAGTGTGGCTTGCGAGCTTTTTAAAGAGTGTGAAAATGTGCAGGTTTTTGTTCAAAGCCCTAAGAAGCGTTATTTAAATTTTTACAGACTAAGCAGAATTTGGGGCTGTTTTGATTATGCCTTTTCTTTTCGCTCAGCCTTTAGTGCCAAGCTTATGCTTTTTATGATCCAAGCAAGGCATAAGTTTTGCTTTGATAAAAATAAGGATAAAAACTCTCATCAAGTGCTTAAATACCTAAGTTTTATGGAACATTCTTTAAATTTAAAGGTGCAAGATACTAGCCTTTTTTTACCCTTTAAGCCCTTGCCAAAAACCAAGACTTTAGGGCTTAATCCGGGTGCAAAATACGGCTTGGCTAAGCGTTGGGATAGTGCGTATTTTGCAAAAACTGCTCTTGCTTTTAAAAATACACATAAGATTTTGATTTTTGGCGTTCAAAGCGAGAGTGAAATTTGTGCTGAGATTGAGAATTTGCTTTTAAAAGAGGGTTGCGAGTGTGTGAATTTGTGTGGGAAAACAAGTATTAAAGAATTATGCCAGCAAATTTCAGCCCTTGATCTTTTCATCAGCAATGACAGCGGCGCAATGCATATCGCAGCAGCTTATAAGATAAAAACTCTAGCCATTTTTGGACCTACTAAATTTAGCCAAACTTCGCCTTGGCAAAACGAAAACGCAAGGATTTTACACCTTGATCTTGCCTGTATGCCCTGTATGAAGCGTGTTTGTCCTTTGAAGCATCACAAATGTATGGTTGATTTAAAGCCCGAGCTTGTGATAAATGCCGGTTTTTCCTTGCTTAAGGAGTAGCTAAACTTCTTGCTAGCCTGACGCATTCTTTTATACTGGCTTTTTTTGGGGTGTAAATTTCATTTTTGCATACTGCTTTTAAGGCTTTGGCTGTGCTTTGCCCTATGGCTACTAGTTTATCTTCTTTTTTAAACTCAAAGCTTTTTAAAAAAAAGCTAACTGATAAGGGCGAAGTAAAGATTAAAACGCAGGGGCGCTTTAAGCTTAAATCCTTTCTAGGCTCTTTATAAAGGGCTTCATAGCAAATTAAGCTTTTTGAGCTTGCACCCTCAGCCCTTAAGGCTTTACTCATATCAAAGGCTATTTTTTTAGCCCTTAAATAAAGGCTTTTAAGCCTCCTTAACTCCTCTTTAAATTCTTTAAAAAAATCCCTAGCATTTGCTTTTTTACAAAATTTAACATTTTTAAAGCCCATTTTTAAAGCTTTTTTGGCTGAGTTTTGTCCTATGGCGTAAATTTTTTGCTCTAAATTTAGCTCTTTTTCACTCTTTTTCAAAGCCTTAAGAGCGTTTTTTGAGCTTATAATCAAGGCTTCATATTTGTTTAAATTAGCTCTTATTTTTTTAAAGCTTATCTGGCTTAGCTCTATACTGACAACGCCTTTAAATTTAGCCTTAGCAAAGAGATAGATCATAAACTTTGAACTTCTTTTTTTAATCTTAAGCTTGCCTCAAAGGGACTTTCTGCTTTCATTATGGCACTTACTACGGCTATTCCTGCTAGTTTTATGCCCCTAAGTTCTTTTATATTGCCCTCATTAATGCCTCCAATTGCAAACACAGGCAAAGAGCTTTTTTCACAAAGCAAGGCTAAATTTTCAAGCCCTATTAGCTTGGCATCTTCTTTGGTATTAGTTTTAAAAACAGCCCCACAGCCAAGATAATTAGCCCCCTTTATATATTTGAGCTGAGCTAAGTTTTGTACACTTAAGCCTATGATTTTTTGCTCTCCTAAGAGCCTTCTTGCTTCTTTTAAGGGCAAATCATCTTGTCCTAAATGCACCCCACTAGCATCTAAGGCTAGGGCGATATCAAGCCTATCATTGATGATAAGAGGGATCTTAAAGCTATCACAAAGTGCTTTCACGCTTAAGCCAAGTTCGTAAAACTCTTTTGAGCTAAGCTTTTTTTCTCTAAGTTGAATCATACTAACTCCAGCCTTAATGCTAAGTTCAAGTATATTTAAAAAGCTTTCCTTGCTTTTATCTTCCTTACTTGCTACAAGATAAAGTTCTAAGCTTTTCATCTTTCATCTTTTTTAAAAAGGCTGTGAAAATGATTAGTCGGGCCATGTCCCTTGCCTAAATTTAGACTATATTTTATAGCCTCAAAGACATAGGCCTTTGCTTCTTTTATAGCTTCAAATTTATCTTTTTTAAGGGCTAAATTTGAGGCTATGGCTGAGCTTAGGGTACAACCTGTTCCGTGGGTATTTTTTGTGTCTATGCGAGGCGCTTTTAAGGTGTGAAAATTAGCCCCATCATAAAAAATATCATTGGCATCATCTTTTTTGTGCCCTCCCTTTAGCAAAACGCTTTTTGCTCCCTTATCAAAAAGAGCTTTAGCCGCCTTTTTCATATCCTCTTCATTTTCTATTTTAAAACCGCATAGATACTGCGCTTCTGGTATATTTGGAGTAAGTACATCAGCAAAGCTAAGCATACTCTTAGCAAAAAACTCACAATTTTGAGTAGGCATTAAAGCATAGCCATTTTTAGCAAACATTACAGGATCAAGCACCACATTTTTAGGCTTAAATTTCTTTAAATTATTAGCTACGCATTGCATTAACTCAACACTTCCTATCATGCCTATTTTAACAGCTTCTGGCGGGATATCCTCAAAGATAGCTAATATTTGCTCATCTACAATCCTACTTGGCACATTATGCACTGAAATAACCCTAGCTGTGTTTTCAGCCACCACGCTTAAAATAACGCTCATTCCAAAGAGCTTGTGAGCACTAAAAGTCTTTAAATCAGCTTGTATCCCAGCCCCACCACTACAATCACTTCCTGCTATGCTTAAAATTGGTGTAAGCTTGCTTCCAATAGCTTCTTGCATTTCAACTCCTTAAAATGAGGCATTATAGCAAATTTAAGTTTAATTTGATAAAATATTTGAGGATAGATTTTATCAAATTTAAAGAAATTTAGGATTTATAATGCAAAATTATCTCTTTCATGAACCCTTAAAAAAGGAAGATAAGCACGATCACGAAGGGCATGATCATGATCATAACCACGCTGATGCAAGATATATGGATAAAAAGATCTTAAAAATTTCTTTCATCATGACTTTTTCCATGATGCTTATCCAGTTTATCTACTCGTTACTTTCAGGCTCTTTGGCACTTTTAAGCGATACCTTGCATATGTTTTCAGATGTTTTTGCTTTGGGACTTTCTTTTTTGGCTATCATTGCTACGCAAAAATGGCAAAATGAGCAAAAAACCTTTGGTTATTTTCGCCTTGAGGTCTTAGTTGCCTTTATAAATGCTCTAACTATCGTTTTATCAGCGCTTTTTATCATTTATGAAGCTGTTGAAAAGCTTATAAATCCAAGCGAAATTGACGCAAAAACGATGATCATCGTCGCAATTTGTGGCTTTTTGGTTAATGGCATAAATGCTTTGATGATGTTTAAAAGTGCAAATTTAGACAATGTCAATATGAAATCAGCATTTTTGCATATGATGAGTGATTTGCTGGGTTCTGTTGTGGTGATCGTGGGCGGTATTGTGGTGTATTTTACAGGCTTTGTTTTTGTGGATACGATTTTGGCGATGATCCTTTCTTTCATGCTTTTAAGATGGTCGCTTAAGCTTTTAAAACAAAGCACAAATGTCTTGCTTGAAAGCTCGCCCATTCATATCGATGAGGTTAAGGAAGAAATTTTAAAAGAAGAAAAAATCAGCGAAATCATCGATATACACATTACTCAAATTACAAGTAAAATGCTTGTAGCTACTATGCACCTTGGTGTGAGGGTTAAGGATTTGGCTGAATTTGAAGAGCTTGCAAAAAGGCTTTCTCACACGCTTTTAGATAAATTTGAAATCGGTCATACGACCATACAACCATTATTTAAGGAGAAAAAATGAAACTAGAAGTTGCGAATGTGAATTGTCAAAATTGTGCGAATTTGATCAAAACCTCACTTGAAGATGAATTTGGCAAAATCGATGTGGATTTAAGTGTTCAGCCTAGAGTTTTGAGCTTAAATTTAGATGAAACTAGGCTTGAAAGCTTTAAAAAAGAGCTTAGTGAGCTTGGTTTTGAAGTGCTTAAAAAAGTTGAATAATGCAAGAATTTAGGGTTAAAATTGGCAAAATGACTTGCGTAAATTGTGCAAATGGCATAGAAAAAGCCTGCAAAAAGCTTGAGGGCGTTAAGGATAGTAGTGTTTCTTATGCGAATTCAAGCGGGGTTTTTCTTGTCGAAAGTCTTGATTTGAAAGCTAAAATTATCCAAAAGATCAATGCCTTAGGATTTGAGGTTTTAAATGATGATGAAAGTCTTGATACACTTAAGATAAAAGAGCTTCAAAAGCTCAAGATCAACCTTTTTTTGAGCATAGGACTTTGCCTTGTTTTGATGTATCTTGAGATGTTTGTAAAAGGCGACATTTCAGCTTTGGTGCAAATTTTTTTAGCCTTTGTTGTGGTTTTTTATTGTGGTAGAAGTTTTTTTATCCATGCTTTTAAGGCTTTAATGAATAAAAATTTAGATATGAATTCCTTGATTTCTTTGGGAAGTTTTGTCGCATTTTTGTATTCTTTACTTGTGTTTTTTGGAGTATTTGAGGGCGAGGGTTTTTATTTTGAAAGTGCTGGCATGATCATTGTCTTTGTTTTACTTGGAAAATTTTTAGAAGAAAATGCGAAATTTAAGGCTGATATATATCAAAAAAAGCTTCAAAGCATAGACACAAAAAAAGCCACCTTGATCAAGGATAATGAAGAATTAGAAGAAATTTCAAGTTCTTTTGTAAAGATCGGCGATAAGATCTTGGTTAAAAGTGGGGAAAGTGTTTGTGTTGATGGGATTATAGAAAGTGATTTTGCTGAGCTTGATTTGAGTTTTTTAAATGGCGAATTTGTGCCTGTTGTGCGGAAAAAAGGCGAAGCAGTGCTTGCTGGAAGCGTGCTGGTAAGTAGTGGTGTGCTTGTGGTGAGAGCTGAAAAAAGGGCGATTGATAGTACTTTAGAGCAGATTAGGGATTTGATCTTTAAGGCAAGTGCTTCTAAAATGCCTATTGCTAGGCTCGCAAATGTTATTTCAGCGTATTTTGTGGGCTTTATCATAGTGTTTTCAGTCTGTGTTTTTGGCTTTTATGCTTTAAAAAATGATCTTAATCAAGCTTTTTTACACTCTTGTGCTGTTTTGCTCATTTCTTGTCCTTGTGCTTTGGGGCTTGCAACACCTATTGCTTTGATCACAGCCTTATCAAATGCGGCAAGAAATTTTATCTTTATCAAAAAACCTGAAGCTTTGGAGCTTTTATGCAAGGTCAAATTTGCTCTTTTTGATAAAACAGGCACTTTAAGTGAAGAAAAACTGAGTGTTTTTAAGAGTAATCTTAGTGAAGAAAACTTTGAAAAGCTTGTTCAAATCGAAAGTCTTAATGCTCACCCCATATCAAAAGCTTTAATACAAAGTGCAAAAAAACCTCTTGTAAAGCTTGAAGCAAGCGTGCAAAGTCTAGCAGGAAAAGGTATTATTTATCATGATGAGGATAAATTTGTAGCAGGTAATGAAAAATTAATGAAAGAAGAAAATATCATCATTGATGAAGCTACAAGAAATTTTGTTAGGGAAAATCAGCAAGAAGCTCCTGTACTTGTGTATTTTGCAAAAAATGATCTTTGCTTAGGAGTTGTGTGTCTTAAAAATGCTTTAAGAGCTGATGCTAGGGATTTGATAAGGTATTTTGAGGAACAAAAAATCACAAATATCATCTTAAGTGGAGACAATGAAAAAAGCGTTGAAAATAGTGCTAAAGCCTTAAATATCACTCATTTTAAAGCAAATTTAAGCCCAGAACAAAAGCTTGAAAGTGTAAGATCTTATCAAAAACAAGGGCTTAGTTTATTTGTTGGCGATGGGATTAATGATAGTGCTGCTTTAGCTCTTGCAGATGTGGGCATTGCGATGAGTAGTGCAAGTGCTATGGCAAAAAGTTCAGGGGATTTTATCTTGATCAAAGATGAGCTAAGTAAAATCGCCTATGTACATAAACTTTCTTTAAAAACAATGAAAATCATCAAACTTAATCTTTTCTGGGCATTTTTATATAACATACTTTGCATACCAATAGCAGCAGGCTTTGTATCGTTTATCAGCCTAAGTCCGCATTTAGCAGCTTTGGCGATGAGTTTTAGTTCTATAAGTGTGGTTTTAAACTCATTAAGACTGAGGAAAAATCTTACTTAGTCATGGCCTATTTGAGGTTGTCCAAAAAGCTCATCTAAAGCCTTTTTGGCTTCATCTTGCGGATCGTGCTTTTTGGCATCTTTTTTAAGATCTTCAAAATGAGAATTTAAATCAAGCTTTTCTTTTGGTTTTTCTTGGTTTTGAATGGGCTTCATGAGATCTTGTAACTTGCTCTCGTCTATATTTAAATTTGAGCCTTCTTCCTTGCTGATCTTAAGCCTTGTATGTGGAAATTTTTTTGCAAAAAGTTCTTGTATAAGCTTAAAGCCTTGATTAAGCGTATTTTTATCTTGATCTTTGGCATTTGAGCTAATATGCAAAACCTCATTATTAAAGCTTATTAATTTCGTGCTTCTTTCAAAGCTTTGCCCTAAAGAAAAATCCCTATCATAAATGCTTGTAAGCAAAATTTGATAAGGGTTTTGCTCTTCTTCTTGGACTAAATTTATATTAAAGTCCTTGTTTGATTTTGTTTGAGGGGTTTTTGGACTTTTTTGTGCATATTCTGCGATTTGTTCATCGATTTCTTTTAAAGCACTTGCTTCCATCATCATAAAAGCCATGACACAAAGCACAAAACCATCATCATCACTGATATTTAGCATAGCCTTTGCACGCGATAAAATTCTAAAAAATCTCTCATAAACGAGGGTTGAAAACTCAGCACTTTTTGCAAAAAAACTTTCCTTAAGATAAAAAAGCATTTCATCAATCACGCTACTTGCTTCATAATCTTGCAAATCTTTTAAAAACTCAAAAACCTTATCCTTATCTTTTTTTAAGATAGCTGAGTAAAATTCCTTGATCTTTAAAGGATCTAAGAAGCCTAGCATATCAGTGATTTTTGAGGTCGTGATATTATTTTCACAAAAGATGATGGCTTGATCTAAAAGGGTAAGCGTATCGCGAAGCGAGCCATTGCCACTTCTTGAGACAAATTTTAAAGCCCCTTCTTCAAAGCTTACGCTTTCTTTTTTTAAAATTTCTTCTAAGTGCGTTAAAATTTCGCTTTGTGGAATTTGTTTAAAGCGAAAATGCTGGGTTCTTGAAAGCACAGTTGCAGGAAGTTTAAGCGGATCTGTTGTTGCAAGGATAAATTTCACATAAGCAGGCGGTTCTTCAAGGGTTTTTAAAAGTGCATTTGCAGCTTGAGGAGTAAGCATATGCACCTCATCGATGATAAAAATTTTAAAGCGTGCCATGGAAGGAGCGTATTTGGTTTGCTCGATAAGTCCTTGTATATCCTCAAGTCCTCTGTTGCTTGCTGCGTCCATTTCGATGATATCAATATGCTTTCCTTGTAAAGCTGCAAGGCACTGCTTGCACTCACCACAAGGCGTAGCACTTGGTCCTTGCTCGCACACCAAAGCACGAGAAAATATCCTAGCACTCGAGGTTTTTCCGCTACCACGAAGCCCTGAAAAAAGATAAGCATGAGCTAGTCTTCCTGAATTTAAGGCATATTTTAGGCTTTGAGAGACCGTTTTTTGTCCCACAAGTTCATCAAAGGTTTTGGGGCGATATTTTATGGCTAAGGCTTGTTGCATTTTCACTCATTCATTATAGATAAAAGTTCGATATTATCTTTTGTTTTAAGCATTTTTGAGTATAAGAATTTCAAGGCTTCTATGTCGTCCATTTGCGAAATGGCTGAACGAATAGCCCAAATTTTTTGAAGCTCAGCCACGCCTTGCAAAAGCTCTTCTTTTCTTGTACCTGATTTGATGATATTGATGGCTGGATAAATTCTTCTATCTGATATGTTTCTATCAAGCACAATTTCACTATTTCCCGTGCCTTTAAATTCTTCAAAAATCACATCGTCCATTCTTGAGCCTGTATCGATAAGTGCGGTTGCTATTATCGTTAGCGAGCCTCCATTTTCTATATTTCTAGCTGCTCCAAAAAAGCGTTTTGGCTTATGAAGTGCATTTGCATCAACTCCCCCACTTAAAACCTTGCCAGAACTTGGTGTAGCGGTGTTATAAGCCCTAGCTAAACGCGTGATACTATCAAGCAAAATGATAACATCTTTGCCCATTTCAACCATTCTTTTTGCTTTTTCGATGACTAGCTCAGCTACTCTGACATGATTATAAGCAGGCAGATCAAAGGTCGAGCTAAAGACCTCGCCTTTTACGCAACGCTGCATATCAGTAACTTCTTCTGGCCTTTCATCGACTAAAAGCACGATTAAATGCATTTCAGGGTGGTTTTTTTCAATAGCAGCAGCTAATCCTTTCATAAGCACGGTTTTACCCGTTCTAGGAGGTGCGACAATTAGCCCTCTTTGACCCTTGCCTATAGGTACAAAAAGATCCAAAACGCGTCCTGCAAGCTTGGTTGCTTCGTATTCAAGTCTTATTTTTTCGGTTGGAAAAATAGGAGTTAGGTTATCAAAAAGTGGTCTTTCTTTGGCTTCTTGCAAGGGTAGGTAGTTGATAGCTTCTATCTTAAGCAAGGCGTAGTATTTTTCTTGATCCTTTGGCTCTCTTACTTGTCCTGTTACGATATCTCCAACTCTTAGAGCAAATTTACGAATTTGTGAGTTTGATACATAAGCATCATTAACGCTATCGCTTAAATTTGAGTCCATGCCCCTTAAAAAGCCATATCCCTCAGGGCTTAGCTCTAAAATTCCTGTAAATAATATAAATCCGCCCTTTTTGGTCTGAGCCTTTAAAATTTCAAAGATAAGCTCTTGACGGCGTAATTCTCTAGGATTTTCTATCTCGCATTCATTGGCGATTTTGATCAAACTTTCTAAGTCAAGTAACTTTAAATCTTCTATCTTATACCCCTCAACAGGTATGTGTGTTCTTTGCTTTTTGTTATTTTCCATAAGTCCTCGTAGATTTTAGCAGTAAATTAAAAATGTGATTTTAGAAAAAAAATACATTTTTGTCAAATTTTGCTTATAATTATAAAAATATTTTAGCTTAGAAAAGAATAAAAATTATGAAATGTTCTCATTGCAAACTTGATTTTAAGCAAGAGCAAATGATCAAGGTTGAGGAAAATTATTTTTGTTGCACAGGGTGTAAGAGCGTTTTTGAAATTTTACACGATAAGGGTTTGCAAGGCTTTTATGAAAGGCTTTCTCATCAAAGTTTAGCCCCTGTGAATATCTCAAAAGAAATAAAAGATTATACCCATTTTGTAAAAAAAACAAAGGAGGGCTTTGATGAAATTTATCTTTTGATTTATGGTATTCATTGTTCTGCTTGTGTTTGGCTTAATGAAAAGGTTTTGATCAAAGAAGCTGGAGTGCTTGAGGTTGATATAAATTCTGTTACTCATAAGGCAAGAGTAGTTTTTGATCCACAACTCATTTCCTTAAGGAAAATTTTAGAACTTATCCAAAGTATAGGTTATGAAGCAAGTGCATATGATCCCTTAAAACAAGAAAAAAAAGCTAATGAATTAAAGAGAGAATTTTACGCAAAACTTGTTGTAGCCATAGCTTGCGTGATGAATGTGATGTGGATAGCGGTCGCAAAATATGCTGGATTTTTTAGCGGAATGGATAGGGAGATCAAGGATATTTTAAATTTCGCTGAGTTTATCCTTGCAAGCCCTGTGCTTTTTTATACGGGTTCAAGCTTTTATAAAAGTGCTTTCAATGCTCTTAAAAATAAAAGCTTAAATATGGACACCTTAGTCATAAGTGGGGCAAGTCTTGCTTATCTCTACTCGCTTTGGGCGATGTTTTCAAGGGCAGGGGAGGTGTATTTTGACTCTGTGGCGATGATTATTTGTTTTGTGTTCATAGGCAAATACTTAGAAGTTTTTAGCAAAAAACGCGCCCTTGATATCGTCGATGGTTTGAATGACTTTTTGGTTAGCGAGGTTTTAGTTTTTAACGGAACTTGCTTTGCTTTAAAAGAAGCAAGAGAGGTCAAAATAGGCGATTTGATACAGCTTAAAAGTGGGGATAAAATCGTTATTGATGGAATTTGCAAAAAGGGCGAAGCAAGCCTTGATACTTCATCTTTGAGTGGGGAAAATGAACCTGTTTTTATCAGCGAGGGTAAGGAGGTTTTTTCTGCTTGTATAGTGATTGATGGGGTTTTGGAGTATGAAGCAACTAAGCTTTATGAGGATTCTAAACTTGCACAAATCATTCATTTGCTCGAGCTTTCAAATTTTAAAAAGGCAAAGATACAAAGCCTTGTTAATCAAATCAGTGCTTATTTTTCACGCACCATTTTAAGTCTTGCTTTGCTTTGCTTTTTATTTTGGTTTTTTTATCAACATGCTTCTTTTGAAAATTCCTTGATCAATGCCATTTCTGTTTTGATTATCGCTTGTCCTTGTGCCTTGGCTCTTGCAACGCCTGTTAGTAATCTCGTAGCACTTGGCAAAGCTCTAAAACAAAAGGTTCTTTTTAAAAATGCTTCTGTGATAGAGGATTTAAGCAAGTGCAATGTTGCTGTGTTTGATAAAACAGGGGTTTTAACCCAAAGTAAGCTTGAGGTTGATCAGTTTTTTATCGATGAGCTTATAAGCTTAGAAGAGCTTTTGGGCTTTGTAAATTTATCAAAGCACCCTGTTGCAAAGAGCGTTGCTCAGTTTTTGAAACAAAAAACACAGATCAAGCATTTTGATTTTATAAGGGTTGAAAATATTGCTGCAAGGGGTATAAAGGCGTATTTGGGCGAAGATGAGTTTTTGGGAGGAAGTGCTGATTTTATGCGTGAAAATGGCATTGTTTGTAAAGAATTTGAAAATTCACATTTTATTTTCGCAAAAAATAAGCAGGTTTTGGCGTATTTTGAGTTAAAAAATTTACTAAGACAGGGTGCAAAAGAGCTTATTTCTTACCTTAAAAGCCTTAAAATGCAAATTTACATACTTTCAGGGGATAATTACAAGGCTGTTAAAAAGATAGCTGATGAGCTTGGAGTGCAAGATTTTAAAGCTTCTTGTTTGCCTGAAACGAAAATGAACTTTGTTGAGGAATTAAGTCTTAATAATAGGGTTTTATTTGTTGGAGATGGGGTAAATGATGCCCTAGCTTTAAAATACGCTGCTGTGGCTATTTCTTTAAAGGAGGGTTCTGATTTGGCTATTGAAAGCTCTGATGTTTTGCTTTTAAAAAATGATTTGTTTTCTTTGAAAGAGGCGATAAGGCTTTGCTTAAAAACCTTTACAATCATCAAGCAAAACTTAGCCCTTAGCATAGCCTATAACGCCCTTACCATACCTCTAGCTTTTTTAGGGCTTATAAATCCTTTAATCGCGGCTCTTTCTATGTCTTTTAGTAGTATAATAGTTATTTTAAATGCTTTAAGGATAAATAAATGAATGGTGTGATCATAATGATGATAAGTGTTTCTATCATCGCTTTTGCTATCGCTTTGCTAGCTTTTTTGTGGGGGATTAAAAACAAGCAGTTTGATGATGATTATAAATTCACCACGCTTAATGATAGCGAAGAAGCTTTGCACGATGCTATCGAGCTTGATAGGCGTAAAAAAGAGGCTTTAAAAAGAAAACAAGACTCATAAATTTAGAGAATTAAAAAATATTTCGCTTTGCTCTTGAAAATGAACTAGATCCTTGCTGTTATCGATGATGAAATCAGCCTTTTGCTTTTTTATCTCTATATCAAGTTGAGCATTGAGCCTTTTTAATGCTTCTTCTTTGCTTAGTTTATCTCTTTGCATAAGTCTTTGAAGGCTTAGTTCTTTCGGGGCGTAGATCAAGATACTCTTTCCCAAACCTTGATAGTTTGTATTTTCAAAAAAAAGAGGAAGCTCTATAAAAAAAGCTTTATTTTTGGCGTCCAAAACTAAGGCTTGTTTTAAAATTTCATCTTTTATGAGTGGGTGCATGAAGTTTTCAAGCTTTGTTTTACTTTTTTCATCGCTAAATATAAGCAAAGCTAAGGCTTTTCTATCGATCTTTTGATCTTTTAAAATATGATGATCTTTAAAGAGCGTAGCGATTTGTTCTGCCTTTTCTTCTAAAATTTGATGAGCGATAGAATCTGCGTTTATTGTGTTAAAGCCCTTATCTTGAGCCATTTTCATAAAGCTTGATTTGCCACAGGCTATGCTAGCAGTTACAAAAAAAGCATTTTTCATCTTTAGTCCTTATTAAAACTTTTTTAGCTAAAATACCCTTTTAAATTTAAGGAAAAATAAATGAAAATTTCATACGAAGATGCTGGTGTGAGTATAGATAATGGAAATGCTTTTGTTGAAGCTATTAAACCAAAGGTTAAAGAAACTTTTAATGAAAATGTCATCGGTGGTATAGGCTCTTTTTCTGGGGCTTTTCGCTTGCCTGCTGGCTTTAAAAAGCCTGTGATTTTGGGAGCAACAGACGGGGTTGGCACTAAGCTTCGTTTAGCTATTGATGCAAAAAGATATGACACCATAGGGCAAGATCTTGTTGCTATGTGCGTGAATGATCTGATTTGCAACTTTGCTACACCTTTGTTTTTCTTGGATTATTACGCTACGGCTAAGCTTGATGTAGAGGTTGCAAGGGCTGTTGTTTCAAGTATAGCACAAGGTTGTAAGGAAGCAAAATGTGCTTTGATAGGAGGCGAGACAGCCGAAATGCCCGGAATGTATAACAAAGATGACTTTGATCTAGCAGGCTTTGCTGTTGGCATGGCTGAGGAAGATGAGATTGATAGAAGTAAATTTGTAAAAAATGGAGATTTGCTTTTGGGCTTGCCAAGCTCTGGGCTTCACTCAAATGGCTATTCTTTAGCTAGAAAGGTGCTTTTTGAGACTTTAAAAATGAAATTTGATGACAAGATACAGGGTAAAAGCCTCATTGATATCTTGCTAGAGCCTACAAGAATTTATGTCAAAGACTTTTTGAAGCTAAAACCTTTCATCAATGCTCTTGCACATATCACAGGCGGTGGCTTGGTGGAGAATTTGCCTCGTATTTTTCCAAAAGGAATGGGTGCGGTGATTAGAAAACACCATTTAAAAACTCCTGAAATTTTCTATCAAATCGGCGAATGCGTTGAGGAAAGTGAAATGTATAGAAGCTTTAACATGGGCGTTGGTCTTGTGCTTGTGGTTAGTGCTGAAAATATTTCAAAGGTTCTTGAAAACTCAGACGCCTTCATCATCGGCGAAGTTGTGATCAATGAGGGCGTGGTTTTAGAATAAACTTTTTGATAAGATATATTAAAATTTATTAGTGTATTTTACTTCTTCTTTAAATTTCTTTTTATTTTTATACAAAATGTTTTTATCCTTGAATATGCTTAATTTTGAGTATTTACTTCTCAAAAATTAAATTTTTATGTAAAAAAATGTAACAAAATTTAAAAATTACGGGGGGGGGGGGGGGGGTAAATTTTAAGAAAAAATTCCGAATTTGTATTTTATAATACTAAGAATATACTATTTAAAACATAATATTGTATTGAGAAGTATTCTTGATTACTTTGTAAGAATAGTTATATTTTTTAACATTTCAAGGAGGATAAATATGGTTTCCAAAGCTCATTTTAAGGTTGATACCTTGCATTCATTTAAAACAAAGCTTATGTTTGCTATTTCTTTGGCTATACTTTTGGTTGCAAGTGTGCTTGTGTATTTGAATTATTTTAATACCAAGGAATTTACAAAAGAAGAACTCAGTAAAAAGACCTTACCTCAAATGCTTGAGATCATTTCAAGTCAGATTAAACTTCAACTTCGCCCTAATATCTACATCGCACAAGCCATGGCAAATAACCATTTTATCAAAGCTTGGATCGAAGGTGGAGAAAATGAGGATTTTTTGCCTGATTTTTTTGAAAATCAAAGAGCCATTGTTGAAGAATTTAATGTTTTAGATACTTTTTTGATCACTCTTGAAAGCCAGCATTATTATTCATCAAATGCGAAAAATAAGGCTGATATTTCTGAGGGAGGAAAAGATGGCTGGGTGCTTGATTTCATAAAAACTCAAGATGATTATGCCTTAAATGTAGATACACAAAGAGACTCAGGAAAAATATCACTTTTTGTAAATTATAAAATTTTTGATAAAAATGGCAAAGTCATAGCTATAACCGGAGTTGTTGCTGATATGCAAGGATTTATTGATTTTATGAGTAGGCAAAAATTTGGAGAAAATGGAAATATTATGCTTACTGATTCAAGCGGAGAGATTAGGGCTCATACTGATTATTCTATGGTGGGGAAAAATCTTAAAAATTTAGGATATCCAGCAAGCACTGTTGAGCGTATTTTAGATCCGCAGGATAATGTGGTGCTTCATTTTGAAAATGCTGAGGGGCAAAAGCGTATCTTGGTCAACGAGTATTTACCAAATTTACATTGGTATTTGGCTGGAGAAATTCCAGAAGATATATTTTATGAGTTTTTAAATCAAAACATTAAATTTAACCTTTATGCCTTGGTTATATTGCTTATACTTGGAGCTATTTTAGCCCTTGTTATAGCTAGGAAATTTCAAAATGACATTGCTAAGCTTCAAGAAGGTTTGTTAAGCTTTTTTGCTTATTTGAGGCGTGAAAATAAAAGTGCTAAGGCTATACAAATCAACTCAAAAGATGAGCTTGGATTAATGGCTTTGACTATAAATGAAAATATCGTGAGTATACAAAGGGGACAAGACATGGATCATAGTGCTGTTCTTGCTCTTGAAAAGGTTGTTTTTGAAATGAAAAAGGGCGATATGTCAGGTCAAGTTCAAATAAAATCAGATAATCCAGAGCTTCAAAGATCTATTGATTTACTCAATGAAGCTTTGCGTGTTTGGAATCTTTTATTAGGAAATATAGGAAAGATTTTAAAATCATACTCGGCTAATGATTTTACAGCAAGGATAACACAAGAAGATGATTATGTAAAAGATGCTAAGGTTTTGCTAAACGGGATAAATCATCTAGGTAGCGAGGTGGGTTCTATGTTGAAAACATCTCTTGATTTTAGTACCAAGTTAGAAGAAAGCTCGAGTGAACTTCATGTCATGGTTGATAAACTTATGCAAGGAGTAAATTCAACGAATTCTTTACTTTATCAAGCCCAAGCTTCAGTTGAGCAAATTTCACTTTCCATGCAAAGTATTTCAGATAAAAGTGATGGGGTGATCAAACAAAGCGATGAGATCAAAAATGTTACAGGTATCATAGGCGATATAGCTGATCAAATCAACTTACTTGCTCTTAATGCTGCCATTGAAGCTGCAAGGGCTGGAGAACATGGACGAGGCTTTGCCGTTGTTGCTGATGAGGTTAGAAAACTTGCTGAAAGAACACAAAGTTCTTTAAGTGAAATTTCAACAAGCACAAGCTTACTTAATCAGTCTATAAATGATATGTCTGATTCTATCAAAGAACAAAGCGTAGGTATAGAGCAAATCAATGATTCTATAACACATATTAAGGATCTTACAAGCGAAAATAAACAAATAGCTGATAAGGCTTCTTTGATCAGCACGAGTGTTGAAAAAAGCGCTAAGGATATACTTGCTGATGTGCAAAGTAAGAAGTTTTAATGCATCTTATGGGTTTTTGAAAATTTGATTTTAAAAACCCAAAGCCCATTTTTCAAAAGAAATAAGTTCAAATTTCACGCCTTGTTCATAAAAAATTTCCTCATTTGAAAGAGTGATGAAAATGATATGAAAAATTTGCATTTGTAAGGCTTTTGAAAGAATTTTTTTAGCCCTTATTTTAATGAGTTCAGTATCCAAAAAAGGCGTGCAAATGAAGCCTAACTTTTTTGAATGAAGTATAAAATCAAAGTTTTTATCGTAAAAAAGTTCTTCTTTAAATTTAAAAAGCTCACTTAAAACAAGATTTTCAAAAAGTTGCTTAAAATCCTTTTTAATGCTTAAAAGATTTTTCATGGCAAAGTCAGTAAAATAGACTTTTTTAAGATTTTTTTCATTATGTTTGACAAAGTGTAAAATATATCTATTGTGCAAATTTTCTACACTTTTATAAAGACTATCTTTAGAAATTTTAAGCCTTTGTTTGAGGTTTTGATACAACTCATTCACGCTAAATTCAAGTCCTAAATTTAAGGCAATAAATTTTAAAATTTCAAGCTCTAAAGAACTAAAATGTGCTTTTAAAAAATCATCATTTACGCCAACACTACGCCCATTTTGCAAAAATAAGCTCAGCAAAGAGTGAAAATTTTGAGTTTTTAAAGAGCTGATAAACTCTTCAAAGTCTAAAAAATCAAGTTCTAATTCATCAAAGCCCTTAAGTTTAAAATCCTTAAATTCACTTGTAACAAAAACACATATATTTTTTAACTTAGAAAAATCAAAACAAAAATCCCTACCCACATGCTCGAAAACAAGAATTTTGATTTGTAGATTTTGTTCTAAAAAAGCTTGTAAATGCTTTAAACTTAGCACTTCAAAGCGTAAATCCTCAAAGTCTAAAAACAAAATTTCTTTTGCTTCAAAAGAACTTAAGAAGTTGCAAAGAAAGGCTTTTTTGCCGCAAGCCTTTGCTCCTTTGATGAGGGTATTTTTTCTTTCTAAGCTCAACTTTCTTTCATAGCTTGTTTTAAATTGCTGTGTGTGATCATAGAAAAATTGTAAAACTTTCATAATTTCCTTTTTTAAAGGAAATTATAGCAAAAATTTAGCCTTGGCGTTTGAGCTTTTTGGATTTTTTATAGGCTATATTGATCTCAAATTCACTTAAACGCTTGTGGATACTTCTAAGTTCTGTGATTTTTGTCCAATTTGTGATAAAAACAGAAAAAGAGCTTCGAACCTGATCAAAAGCATTATTCATTTGCATAACAATACCAAGCGTGATTACCCCTCCAAAAAGCGAAGGAGCAACGATAAGAAGCGGAACGATAACAATCATTTGCTCAAATAAAATAAGCCAAATATTAAAATACCCATAATGCAAAAAAAGTCTTTTGTAGTTAAATTTAAGCCCTGTGAAAAGCTCTATCATGGTAGGTTCGCTGGCGTATTTTTTACGATCATCTTCAGCAAAAACAAGTTCTTTTCTAAAAGCAGCTTCAGCTTTTTGGTTGTTATACTCAAGTCCGGGCAGTTTTATGCCCACGATCCAAGAAATGCAAAGCCCTCCAAGAGAAATAAACAAAGCCACATAAACCAAAAGCCCATCGATAGACTTAAGAAAGCTAAAAGCACTTTCATCGCTTAAATTTACAAACAAAGCCTTAGATATAGGCTCGCTCAATGCCCAAAGTATAGGGATAAATGCGATTAGCGTCATCAAAGCACGCACAAAGGCAAGCCCAAGACTTTCTACTATCTTAGAAAAATTATAAATATCTTCTTGAATTCTTTGCGAGCTTCCTTCTATGTTGTCATCTTTATTTTTCCAAAATTTAAGGTATTCAAAGGTCATAGCTTCACGCCATTTTAAAGCATAAAGACTTGCAAAATAAATATTTATAGTTGCTATTAAAACATAAGGCAAGGCTATACATAAAAAAACGCCCACAAGTAAATAAAAATCATCGATACTATAAGAATCCTGTCCGCTAATGCTTGATTTATCGAAAAATTCACGGATAAGATATTGATAAAAAATGAGCGAGGATTTGTTTAAGAAATTTGAGTTTTCAAGCTTGCTTGCAGCGAGTTCTTCTTGCTTTTGGATCTGTTCTAAATTCTTACTTGTGTTAAGTTCTTCTTGGGCATTGCCCTCAAGCTTTTGTTCTATTTTTGGCTTTTGAAGCACATCATAAAAGTCTTTATACCATTCATTTATGGCTACATTTAAGCTGGTTTGCAAATACAAAAAAGCAAGCAACAAAGCTAGCCCCAAATAAGCCCATAAAGCCCATTTAGCCGACATAAAAAAGGATTTAAACAAATTAGCTCCTTGAAAATAAAAAATCTTATTGTAGTATAAATAAAATTAATTCAAGTTTATAATATAATATTTATTATTAAATTTAAAGTCTTAAGATAGTAAAGCCCTTTAGGCTTTACTTTATTTTTCTAAGGCGGTTTTTAAATTTTTGATCTGATCGATGATATTTGGACTAAGACGAAGTAGGGTATGCGTTTTTGGATACACATAAATTCGCTTATTTTTATAAGCTTTTGTGGATTTAAGCAAAGGATTTCGCCTTGTAAGTTCGTCAATGTCTGTAGCTTGAATCCCTAAGATCAGCATATCAGGGTTTTGGGTCAAAATGTATTCACTTGATATGATAGGTCTTTGTATTTGACTTTGTGGCGTGAGGTTTTTAATGCCGATGATTTGTAAAATATCAGCGATTAAAGAATTACTTGAAAAAGCCATGAGGGGATTACTTGAGAAAAGAAAAATCCCACTTTTGTTGATAGGATTTTGGCTGAGGCCTTTTAATTCCTCTTTAGTTTTTGCAATGAGAGCCTCTCCTTCTTTTTGTTTATCTAGGAGTTTGGCTAGGGTTTGTATATTTTTATACATATCATCAAATCTTTTTGCTTCAAGATAAATGGTTTTTAGTCCAAGTTGTTTTAAATTTTGTTCTATCTTTAAAGAATAAGAACTTAAAATCACTAAGCTTGGCTTTAGAGCGACTATTTTTTCTATAGAAGGATTTGAGAAAGTTCCTACACTTTCGAGTGTTTTAGTTTTTTCCTCAGGATAGATATTTGATTGTTGCAAGGTCGCAATACCCTTGATACTTTCTTCAGCACCTAGCATATAAATAATTTCTATACTCGCTGGATCAAGCACAACTAAGCGTTCTTGCTTTGCCCATAAAAGAGTAAAAGCAAGGCAGAAAAATATAACAATCTTTTTCATTATTTTTCCTTTAAAGTTAAGATATAAGGTCTGTTATCATGATATAAAACTTCACAATTTAAATCATAAATTTCTTTTAAAATTTCTTTTTTGAAAAGTTCTTGAACATTACCTTGATAGCGAAGTTCTCCGTCTTTTAAAAAGATGATTTTGTTGCAAAAAAGACTTGCTAAATTTAAATCATGTAAGATAGCGACCACGCTGATATTTTGTTCTTTCAGCAAATTCTCACATTCGCTTAAAAGTTCCAAGGCATAGTTTAAATCCAAAGCACTTGTTGGCTCATCAAGAAGTAAAATTTTAGGTTTTTTAAGCAAGGCTCTTGCAAGAAGTACCCTTTGAAATTCTCCCCCACTTAAAGAAAGTATATTTCTTTGAAGAAAATTTTGTATATTAAGCTTTTTTGCAAGAGCTTCAACTTCTTGTAAATCCTTTTCATCATAGCTAGAATAAGAATGCTTTAGCTGTGAGTATCTTCCCATAAGCAAGACATCAACGACTAAAAGAGGCACAAAAAGGGCTGATTTTTGTGGAACAAAGCCTATGATTTTGGAAAGTTCTTTGATAGAGTATGATTTGAGATTTTTACCAAAAATTTCTATTTCTCCACTTTTTGCATGTAAGATCCCAAGTATATTTTTTACTAGGGTGCTTTTTCCAGAACCATTTGGTCCTAAAATACCCAAAAAATCCCCACTAAAAACTTCTAAATTGATATTTTTTAGCATACAAACATGACCATAATCAAAGCAAAGATCATGAATGCGTAAATTTAACTCAGCACTCATAAAAACCTCCTTACTTTCAGAGCAAGGTATAAAAATACAGGCGCACCAAAAAAGGCTGTTAAAATTCCAATAGGCAGTTCAACAGGAGCTATAATCGTTCTTGCCAAGGTATCACAAAGCAGCAAAAAAAGCCCACCAAGTAGGGTGCAAAGTGGTAAAACGATGGCATTGTTGTAATTTCTAAGCATTAAGCGGATAATATGAGGGATAACAAGTCCCACAAAGCCTATAAGCCCACTAAAAGCAACCGCAAAAGCAACCGCAAAAGAAGAGACGATGAGCAAATTTATCTTGAGCTTTTCAGCATCAACGCCTAAATTTCTTGCTTCTTCATCGCCACTTAAAATGATATTAAGCTCATTTTTATGAAAATAAAAATACAACAAACAAAAAATCAAAGGCAAACTTATGATCAAAACCTTATCCCAGCTCGCAAGCCCAAGATATCCCATAAGCCAAGTTACTATCCTAAAAGAATCTTCTCCTATAAAATAAATACATAAAGAAGTGATTGCTCCTAAAAAAGAAGATACAGCAATGCCTATGATGAGCAAGGTAGCAATAGACGCTCTTTTTGAAATTTTAAAAATTCCCAAAGAAAAAACACAACAACAAACAAAGCCAAAAATTCCAAAATAATAATCAGGAATTTTAAACATATACGCCACAACAGCTCCAAAGGTTGCAGCTGAAGCTATGCCGATGATATAAGGATCGGCTATGGGGTTTGCAAAAACGGTTTGCGTTACGCTTCCTGAGCTTGCTAGAAGCATTCCTATGAGTATAGCCATGATGATTCTTGGTAGGCGCGATTCATTAACGATAAGAGATAAAGTCTCATCTTCATTTGTAAAGAGTGCTGTAAAAATATCTATGAGATTTAAATTTACTTCTCCTATCATTAAAGAGATGAAAAAAAGGGTTATATAAGCAAATAGTATTAAGGCATAGGTTAAAAATATACGATTTAAAAGCATTTTGTCCTTTTGTCCATTTATAGTGTTTTTGTGAAATTTTATGTTATTTTAAAGTTTTATGAATTCTATACTTTTTTTGTTTAAAATTTTCTTTAAATTTAAATATTGAGAATTACAATTTATATTTTATATATTTTAAGCTCTTATTAAAGCAATGTTCGTTATCATCTGTAATTTAATTTTCATAAAACCAAAAAAGGAGTTTTAAAGATGAGTTTTGAAAGTATTATTTCTCATATGAACGGACATCATAAAGAAAATTTAGTGGATTTATGTAAAAAGTATGCATCGGTTGATGAGGTTAGTGAGGTAGAGTTGAAAGGTGTTGATTTTGAAGGTCTTGATATTGTTTATAATGGGGGAAAAGATTTGCGTATTCCTTTTCCAAAAAAGGCAAATGAAGAAACTTTAAAAGATGCTATCATAGAACTTTGCTCTAGCGTTAAAAAAACACTTGATAAAATTCAAGCCGAACTTGATAAATTTAAAGCTGGCTTTGGTTCAGTTTGTT
Source organism: Campylobacter sp. MIT 99-7217 (assembly GCF_006864365.1). Taxonomy (NCBI): domain Bacteria; kingdom Pseudomonadati; phylum Campylobacterota; class Epsilonproteobacteria; order Campylobacterales; family Campylobacteraceae; genus Campylobacter; species Campylobacter sp. MIT 99-7217. Next base: position 115,252 of record NZ_QHLJ01000004.1, on the reverse strand, counting down.
TAGCAACTCAGGGTGCAAATGGTGTAGAATGCACTTATGCTCCTTTGGTACAAACTCAAAAAGGAGATTATATCTATATCAGCGAGGTTGCCGATCACTACAAGAGTATCAAAGAAAATCCAAAAAACATAGAAGTATTGTTTGTTGAAGATGAGGAAAAAGCAGCGTCGATGATCCTAAGAAAAAGGATAAGATATCGCGTTGAAGCCGAATTTTTACCTAGAGGAGCTGAATTTGATGCCATTTATGATGAATTTGAAAGACAAAATGATTCTGATGGCGGGATTAAGATGATCAGAAATATGCTTGATTTTCATCTTGTGAAGTTAAATTATAAGGAAGGAAGCTTTGTTAAGGGCTTTGGGCAAGCTTATAAAATTCATGCAAATGGCGAACTTGAGCATGTAAAGGGCAACAATCCGCATAAACCTCATGGACACGGCAAGGCTCACGGAGCTGGTGGACATTCTCATTCCTAATATTCAAGCAGGTTTTTTACCTGCTTGAATCTTCACATATTTTTGCATAAAAAATTATGACGATGTTTTTGTTTATTCTTTAAATTTTTTAAGGAATATTTTATAAAAGATGATTTTTTTAAAAATTTAAACTACAAGGAAACAAAAATGAGTTATAATTATAACATTTTAAAAATTATATATTTTTCTTGTGTTGATATGAAAGAAGGACAGATATGGAACAAGCTCAAGATATGAATGAACTCTTGCTAGAGCAGGTGCAAAAGCTTCCTCCTCTACCTAAGACCGTGAGAGATTTAAAACTTTATGTAGAACAGGAGGGTTCTCATCTTCAGATCAATAAAGTTGCAGAGATTATTCAGGGCGATCCTATTGTAACGGCTAAACTTTTGCAACTTGCGAATTCGCCATTTTATAGCTTTTCTCGTCAAATCACTACTATACAGCAAGCTGTAAATTTGCTTGGTGCTGTCAATGTTAAAAATATGATCGTAGCTGATTCTTTGAAGGGAGAGAAAGCTGATGTTTCAGCTTATGGTTTAAATACAGATAAATTTTTGAGTAATTGTAGTGCCGAAGTGCAATTTGTCTCTGATTGGCTTTCTCATGAAGATAAACAACTTTCATATTTTCTTATCCCTTGTGCTATGCTTTTGAGATTTGGTATGATTATTTTCTCAAATTTCTTGATTGAAAATAAGAAAGATAAAGATTTTTTGCGTGCCTTAAAGGAGCATAATTTTCAAAATATAGATATGGTAGAGAATGATTTTTTAGGTGTTGATCATATTTCTTTTCTTGGATTTTTATTTTATCGCTGGGGCTTTGATGAAAGTTTGATTGAAACGATTTGTTTTATTAATACTCCGCATGCGGCTGAAAATAAAATCAAAAAAAGCGCCTATGCTCTAGCGATTACAAATCATATCTTTTCGCCTTATGATGGTGGTTCAGTATTTAAAATTAATGTAGCTTTAAATCTTATCAAAGAGGCAAAGACTCAGGGCGTGGATTTTAATATTGATAATTTCACATCTAAATTACCTGATTTTGCAAGGAATAATCTCAAGCAAGCACTTGAAATCTAGTTTTTATGACTAGCATTGTTTTACCGCCAAATGCTTTTTTGAATGATTATGTTTTAAATGCTCAGTTTCATAAATTTGCAAATATTTCAAAAAATGCTTATAAATTTTGGAAAAATGCGTATGTAGCTAGGTATCAAGGCACAAGAACCATTTTTTTACATAAATCTTGTATATTGCCAAAACACTACCAAGCTTTAAGTTCTTGCGATGATTTAAATGGCTTTACGCTTGCGAGCGCTTTTTGTTCTTTTACCACGCTTGCACCTTCTCATCTGGTAGAAAAAAATAACTCGCAAATTTATCATTTGCTCGAGCTAAAAGAAATTTGTGGGATAAAATTTGTCAATTTAAAGGCATTTTACGATCTTTTAAATTTAAGCTATGATAAATACATTTATATCGAAAAATGTCATTTTTTTAGCCCCACACCGCTTGAAAAGAGGATAAAACTCACTTCAAGCTTGTGTGTGGGATATTACTGAGCTTTTTGTTTATATCTTGAAGCCATTAAAAAAGCGGAGATCAAGGCTACAAGTGCGACTAAAAGCACATAAGCACTAAGCCCATAAGTTCCTATGAGGCTTTGAGGATTTTTCAAAGCATAGGTATGAAAATAGCTTGCAAGCTGTGGAGTAAAGCCACCTGCTATAGCATAAGCGATATTATAAGCAAAAGAAATTCCGCTAAATCTCACACGAGGCTCAAAAACATCGCTCATAAAAACAGGGCAAAAATTCATGATCCCAGCACAAAAGCAGGTTAAAAAGTATAAGGCGATGACGCTTACAATGCTTTTACTTTCAGCATAAAGTTCCATAAAAAACAAAAAGCTAAAAAAAGCAAAGCCAAGAGCAAAGGCTATGCAAACCTTATGCGGAGGCAATTTATCAGCAAGCACGCCGCTTAAAATGATAGAGCTTACTATGGCTACAAGCCCTAAAATTTGAAAATAAGTTTTTTCAAAAGGCGTGAAAGCAAATTCAGGCATTGAGCTTACGAAATTTGGCATTAAAAGTATAAAAATCAAAATACAACAAGTTAAAACCCAAGTGATGAGCATAGAGATAACAACGCCAAATTTAGAGTATTTAAGCACTTCTTTAAGTGGAAATTTAACTAAAGAATCATCATTTTTCATTTGCTGAAAAACAGGAGTTTCCTCAAGGAAACGACGCAAATAAACAGAAATAATACCAAAAACCCCACCCAAAGCAAAAGGCACACGCCAAGCCCATTCTTGCACTTCTTTGCTATCAAAAAGGCTGTAAGTGAGCAAATACACAAGAGAGCCAAGCAAAATTCCAGCCGTAACAGAGGCTGTTAAAAAGCCAAGATAAGTGTTTTTTTGCCCTTGTGGAGCGTGTTCATGCACAAAAACCCAAGCTCCGGGCAATTCTCCACCAACAGCAATGCCCTGACAAATTCTAACCAAAATCAAAAAAATCGGTGCTACAAAGCCTATGACTTCATAAGTTGGCACGATAGCTAAGGCAAAGGTTGGGATAACCATAAGTAAAATGCTTAGCATGAACATATTTTTACGCCCAAATTTATCCCCAAAATGTGCCATAACAATGCCACCCAAAGGACGCGCTAAGTATCCTGCGGCAAAGATTCCATAAGTGTTGATGAGTTTCCAAGTATCACTAAGTTCAGCTGGAAAAAAATGCTGAGAAATGATACCCGCAAAGAAAACAAAAATGATAAAATCATAAAATTCCAAAGTTCCACCCAAAGATGAAAGCCCTAGAATTTTTACTTCTTTCCTGCTAAGTTGTTTTGTAGCTTTCATAAATCAAGCCCTCCTTTGTAAATTTTGTGAAAGCTTGATTATAACTTTATAAAACTTAATTTAGTATAAAATTAGTCCATTTCATAGCTGTCATCTTCGAAGTCATCATCGAAGCTGTAATCATCATCATCGTAGTTATAATTTCTCTTTTCTCCCCTAGCATATTCTTGCTCTTCTTCATCATCATAGCTTAAAATATCCTCATCGTCTAAATTTGAGAAATCATCATCTTCGTAGTTCATTATTTTACCTTAAATTTAAAGTTTATCTTGATAATTTTAGCTTAAATTTTATTCATTTTGCTATAATTTTTTAAATTTTTATAAGGAAAACATTTTGAATTTAACTCATTTAGATGAAAAAAATCGCCCAAAAATGGTCGATGTCAGCGAAAAAAATATCACACAAAGAATAGCAAAGGCAAGTGGGATCATCACGATGAATGAAGAAGCTTTCAAGGCTATCAAAGAAAACACCGCTAAAAAAGGTCCTGTTTTGCAAACTGCTGTTGTAGCGGCGATCATGGGGGCTAAAAAAACAAGCGAGCTGATCCCTATGTGCCATCCGCTAATGATTTCTAAGGTTGAAACGGATATAGTGGAGCTTCAGGAACTGTGCGGTTTTAAGCTTGAAGTTTTGGTTAAATGCGAGGGCAAAACAGGCGTTGAAATGGAAGCTTTAACAGGAGTTAGCGTGGGGCTTTTAACGATTTATGACATGGTAAAAGCCATTGATAAAAGTATGCAAATCAGCCAAATCGTGCTTGAAAGCAAAGAAGGGGGTAAAAGTGGTAAATTTATGCGATCTTAAGCAAGAGCCTATCATCAATTACCCTACTTTTTGGGATTATAAGGTGATTTTTGATGTCGGGATTAAAGCTGGCGAGAGCTTTGAAGAAATTTTAGGACAAAGGGAATTTAAATACAAGCATTCAAACTCAAGCACAAGTGGCAAATACCAAAGCTACTTGCTTAGCGTTTATGTAGATAGCAAAAAAGATAGACTTGAAATTTTTGAAAAATTAAAAGCAAAAGCTAAATTTGTGTTGTGAAAGGAAAATCATGGAAAATAGTTTGATTATATTTGAAAATACACTTTTAAACTGCAAAGAAAAGGCTGGTTTGATCATAGAAGATCTAACTTATAATCTCATTAGCAAAAGCTCATCTAACATAGCCGTAAATGCACTTTTGATAGAGTTTTTAGGCGTTTTAAAAAAGCTTGATTTGCTCAATCAAGAAAATGCTACAAAGGTGATCAAAGCAATCATCAAATCAAAAATTAACAGCGATCAAAATACGCTTTATCAATACCTTGAAGAAAGATCCTTACTTCAAAGCAAGATCGATCAGCAAAAAAATCTCATCAAAAACAAAATCAGTAAAAATTTCTACGAGCTTAAGAACAATCTTGAAAAATCAGAATTCAAAGATGAGGTAACAAATGGCATTAATGAGGCTTTTTTATATGAGGTTGAAGCACTTGGAATTTTAAAAGAAACAGCTGAAAGTGCCTTTATCACTATGCTTGAAAAGGGCGAGGATATAGAGCTTATGAGTAGCGAAATTTCTAAGCATTTGATTTATGGGGCTATTTTTGAGGGAAATTTTGAAAAAGAAAGAATTTTAAAAAGCTCACAAATCATACTGAATACAGCTTTTGAGCTAGCTAATGAGTATCTAAGCTACTCAAAAGCACTTTGTAAGGGCGTAGTTAGGGGCGTGCAAGAGGGTATCGAACTTGGGATAGAAAAGTTTAAAAAAAGCTTTGCTTACTGCCTTTTGGAAGAGGATTTAAGTCTTAAAGAAAAGGAACTTGTGGGTATAGAAGATGAATATATCTTGCTTTTAAAAACCTGCGTTCAAAAACAGGTAAATCCTGCTAAAGATATACTTCAAGATATGCTTGAAAATGAGCTTGATACTTTGTTTGCGAAACTAAAAAGGCTTGCTAGTGAAAGCAGAGAACAACTTGTCTTAGCCATAAACGATCTTAAGAAAAATCCAAAAATCGATGATTTTAGCAAGCTCACGCAAAATAAAATCAATGTCTTTAAAAAAGAAATCACAGATCTAGAAAAGGTTGTTTCTGAAAAATACAAGGATTTTAATCTAAGCGAGGCAAAGCAACTTGGCATAAATTTGTGGCAAAGGGCTAAAAATTTGATCAAAAAGTAATTTTTCTTATCCCCCCTAGAGGCTTACAAAAAAAGTTTTTTTCTCCTATAATTGATAAAAATCTTAAAACAAAATTTAAGACAAAAAGGAGTATAGCTTGTCTTTTTTTTCTAAATTCTTATTTCAAGTTCTCATTTTAAGCCTTTTAAGTGCAAATTTAGCCCTTGCAAAGACCCCAAAGGATACTTTGATCATCGGCGTTGAAAATGAACCTCTGCGTTTAAATCCTCTTTTTAGCGAGGATCATGATGAGGCTTTGGCTCAAATTTTTTCAGGACTAACGCGTTTTGATGAAAATATGAAAATCGCCCCTGATTTAGCCCTTTCTTGGCACATTAGTAAAAATGGCTTAGAATACATTTTTAAGCTAAGGCAAGATGTTTTTTGGCATGATGGGGTTAAATTTAGTGCAAAAGATGTGAAATTTAGCCTTGAAGCACTCAAAGATCCTAAGCTTAACTCTGCTGCAAAGATCAATTTTAAAGACATTAAAAGCGTTGAGATCATCAATGATTATGAGCTTAAAATCACCCTTTCAAAGCCCTTTGTAGCAATGCTTAATGTCCTAAGTCTTGGTATAGTTCCAAGCCATTTACTGCAAGGAAAGGATCTTAACACAGCAAGTTTTAATCAAAATCCCATAGGAACAGGAGCTTTTAAATTTAAGCAGTGGAAAAAAGGAGAGTTTATAAGCTTTGAAGCAAATGAAAACTACCACTTAGGCAAGGTGCAAAGTAAAAAGCTCATTTTTAAATTTATAAAGGATGCGAATTTAGTTAGCACCCAGCTTAAAAGTGGGGAAATTGACGCTGGTTTGATAGGCTTTGAGAGCGTAAAAAGCTTTGAAAATGATAAAAGATTTAAGCTTTTGATAGAAAAAAGCGCAGATTATAGAGCCTTAATGTATAATCTCAATCACCCTGTTTTAAAGCAAATTGAAGTAAGAAGAGCCTTAAATTACGCTGTTAATAAAGAAAGCATTGTTAAAAACTTGCTTCATTTACTTGGAAGCAAGGCAAATCAGCCCTTAGAAAAGAGCTGGGCAAGCTCAAAGGACTTTATAGATTTTAAATACGATCCAAAAAAAGCAGAGCAAATTTTACAAAAGGCAGGCTGGAAGAAAAATCAAAGAGGCATTTTGGAAAAAGATGGGCTTGAGCTTAGTTTTGAAGCCTATGCTATGAGTAATGATTCTTTGCGTGTGGCTTTAGTAAATTTGTTAAAGAGTGATTTTTCAAAGCTTGGCATTGAGTTAAAGGCTATTGCAAAGCCAAGTGGGAGCTTTGATTATACTAAAATAGATAGCTTTTTAGTGGGCTGGGGAAGCCCAAATGATCCTGATTTGCACACCTTTAGAGTCTTTGAAAGCTCTCAGGATAATGAAGAGGGCTGGAATTTTGGACATTATAAAAATAAAATAGTCGATCAAAGCTTACAAGAGGCAAGAACTAGCCTTGATGAACTTAAAAGAAAGGCTGAGTATGCTAAATTTATCAAGGCTTTGCAAGAAGATCCTCCCTTTTTGTTTTTGGTGTATTTGGACTTTGCCTTAGCTTTTAAAAGTGAGATTGAGGGCATAAAGCCTCATATTTTAGGACATCACGGGCTTGGTTTTACTTGGAATTTATATGAGTGGAAAAAGCTTTGAGGTAAAAACTTGCTTTTTTTGATCCTTAAAAGGCTATTTTGGGCCTTATTTCTTAGCATAATTTTTTCTTTTTTTTGCCTTGCTTTGGTGCATTTTAGCAAGGGTAGCGTGGTTTTTGCAAGCTCGCCTCAAAATATCAGCAAGGAATTACAAAAAGAAATACAAAGCAATTTAAATTTAGATAAACCCCTTTTAGAGCAGTATTTTAGCTGGCTTAAAAGAGCTTTGAGTTTTGATTTTGGACATTCTTTGTTGAGCGGTCAAAGTGTGAATGAGCTTTTAAAAGAGGCTTTTCCAAATAGCCTAAGACTAGCCCTTACAGCCCTTGTACTTTTGTTTTTGCTTTCTATTTTTTTGGCACTTTTATCCCTTATGTATGAAAATAGCTTCTTTGACAAGGCTTTAAATGCTCTTTGTCTTAGCTTTTTTGCCCTGCCAAGCTTTGCGATTTCCTTAGTGCTTATCTTATTTTTTAGTGTGTATTTGGGGATTTTGCCAAGTTCTGGCACGAGTAAGCCTTTTTTCGAAGAAAGCTTAAATGATTTATTCTTACACCTCATCTTGCCTGTTTTAGCTCTTGTTTTAAGCCATTTGGCTCTTTTTTTAAGGATAGCAAGAACTTCTTTTAAACAAAGCCTAAATCAAAGCTTCATAGAAGCAGCCTTTGCAAGAGGGCTTAGCAAAAAACGCATTTATTTTCATTTTGTGTTAAAAGATGCCCTGTCTCCTATCATTACTTATTTTGGAGCAAGTGCTGTGGGCTTTTTGATGAATGCTTATGTGATAGAGCAGGTTTTTTCTTATGCTGGAGTTGGAGCACTTTTTATTGAAAGTGTGCTTTTTAAGGACTATCCTGTGATTTTGGCTTTGAGTGTTTTAAGCATTTTTGCTGTGGTTTTTATAAATTTATTAACAGAACTTTTAGCCATGATGATAAATCCTAGAAAGGCTTTGATTTGAAAATAAGCTTGTCTTTAGCTGCTTTATCCCTATGTTTTTTATACGCTTTAGCCGTGCCTTTGTTTAGTGATAATGCAAATTTAATCAATCTTGAAGCTATAAATTTAGCCCCAAGTTTAGAGCATTTTTTTGGCACTGATAGCCTTGGAAGAGATCTTTTTACTAGGCTTGCACTGGCTTTAAGAATTTCTTTTTTAGTGGGCTTTGTGTCTTCTTTTTTGGCTTTATTTATCGCTATTTTTTATGTTTTTTTAGCAAGACTTTATTTTTATAATTTTTTTATGAGGATTTTAGACGCCTTTTTAGCCTTTCCGACCTTACTTTTGGTAATGTTTTTTCAAAGCTTTTTTGAAGGAAATTTAAGCACTATGATAATAATCCTTGCCCTAACTCATTGGTGTATCATAGCAAAAAGCCTTGATAGCGAGCTTAAACGCCTTAGCAAAAGCGATTTTTATCTTTGTGCCATAGCACTTGGAAGCACTAAATTTAAGGCTCTTTTAAAAGAGCTTATGCCAGCAAGTTTTAGCCTGATTTTGATCCTTTTTATACTCAACATAGCCCACGCCATAAGCAATGAAGCAACGCTAAGTTTTTTTAATCTTGGCGTAAAACTTGGAGAAGCAAGCTTAGGCACTCTTTTAAATGAGGCGAGCAAGGCTTTTTTCACAGGTTCTTGGTGGCAGATTATTTTTCCTTTGCTTGCTCTTTTAATGCTTATCATGCCTCTTTTAAGCCTTGCAAATTTAGCCCAAAAAGGACTAGCTTTTGATAGAGGTTGAGAATTTAAATTTAACAATAAGAAGCAAGCAAATTTTAGAAAATATCAGCTTTCAAAGCCATAAAAACCTTGGCATTATAGGAGCAAGTGGCAGCGGTAAAACAAGCCTTATGAAGTGTTTTATCAAGCTTTTTGAAAAAAACACCCTAAGTGCTAAGCTTTTAAAAGTGCAAGGACAGGATATCTTAAAAGAACAAAATTTAAGCAAGCTTCGCTCAAACATAGCCCTTATTTTTCAAGACGCTAAGGCAAGCTTTTATCCTCATCTTGATATAGGAAGAATTTTTAATATCACTTTGAAAACTCATACAAGACTTGATTCAAAGCAGATTAAAAGGCTGGCTTTTGAGCATTTTGAAAGGTTAAATTTAGAAAAAAAGGAGCTCATTTGGCATTCTTATGCTCATGAATTAAGTGGGGGAATGGCTATGAGGGTGCAAATTGCCCTAGTTTTAGCTTGTGGGGCTAAAATGCTTCTTTGTGATGAGCTAAATAGCTTTTTAGATGAGAAAAACTCTAAAGCTTTAATAGAGCTTTTAAAGGATCTAAAACTAAATTTGGTTTTAAGCTCGCACGATCTTCATTTTATCAAAGAACTAAGTGATGAAATTTTGGTGCTTGAAAGGGGAAAGGTGGCTGAGTTTGCTTTGAAAGAAGACTTTTTTAAGCAGGCAAAATCTGCTTATGCAAAAGAGCTTTTGAGGGATTTTAATGAGGCTTGAGCTTGTTAAGATCTCTAAATTTTATGAGCTAAGAAAGCATTTTTATCTTAAAAAGGAAAAAAATTTTCTCTTTGAAGAGCTTAGTTTGAGTTTAAATTTAGGAGAAAATTTACTCATCAAAGGAGAAAGTGGAAGCGGAAAAAGCACCCTAGCAAAGATCATTGCTATGCTTGAAAAGCCAAGTTCTGGCAAGCTTTTTTTAAACAGGCAAAATTTGCTAAATTTAAGCTTTGAAGAACAAAGGCTTTTAAGAAAGAAAATTCAATATGTCTTTCAAGAACAAAAACTTGCCCTAAATCCTCACAAAAGGGTTAAAAATTTGCTCTTTGAGGTCTATGAAAATTTTAATTTAAAAAAAGATCCTAAAGATCTTGTTAGGCTTTTAGAACTTTTTGAGCTTGATAAGGGCTTGCTTGAGCTAAGATCTGCTAATTTAAGCACGGGAGAGGCTATGAGGCTTGGGCTTTTAAGAGCTTTGATCTTAAAGCCAAATTTTCTTATCTTAGATGAGCTAAGTGCCTCGCTTGACCGCCTAGCAAGTAAAAAAATCCTTTCTTATCTTAAAAAAAGACAAGAAAATGAAGCTATAAGTTATATTTTCATCACGCACCAAGAAGGGCTTTTTGAGAAATTTAAGCCAAAAAAACTCAATCTAAGCTTTGATATAGAAAAACTTAAGTAAAATAGCCCCAAAGGTTTTAAAATGAAGTTAGAAAAATATACAAAAGATAAAAAAGCATTGTGTTTTTTAGATATGCCAAGTTTGAAAAAAAGGTCTTTTTTTGACAAGATCAATAACGAGGCAAATGTTTATGTTTCAGCTCTTAAAGATAGGGATTTTAAGGCAAGTTTTTTTAAATGCGAGATCGCAAGCACAGCCTTTGTTTTAGCCTTGCTTGCAAAGCTTGGTTTTGAAAAGGAATTTTTGAGCTTAGATGAGGGGTATTTAAGTGCTGAAAGTTGCTTTGGAGAAGAAGAAGCAAGCGAGCTTTTGGATTTTTTACAAGGTGCTGAATATATTGTTTTTGATACAAATTTGAAATTTCATAAGGACTATGAAAATATTGTATTTTTTATAAATTTTTTAAGTAAGAAATTTAAACTCAAGGTGGCAAATAGCGATGAAGATGAGGGCGAACTTGAGGTTTTGAGTGAATTTAAAGAACTTAAAGAGCTTGATAACTACGATGGCTTAGTGCTTTTTAATGCAAAGGTTTCAAATTTACAAGCTTCAAAGCAGTTTTTACAACTTGCAAAAACAAAGGATCAAAGTGAAATTCTACTTCAAACGCCTTTTTTTGAAAGGACTTGCAAGATAGAACTTAATGAAAGCTTGCAGGGCATTATAGCCTTTTGTGATTTTCAAACGCAAGCTTATGATTTTTTAAAAGCACAAATTTCGCAGATAAAAAACTTGTAAAAGCTTGTTGCTTTATTTTAAATTTTTGTGGATATAATTTTGCTATGAAAATTGTAAGATTGATATTTCTAAGCTTTGTTTGTGCTTTTGGTTTTGATATAGTGCTGAATACAGGCGAGGATCATTCTGTTCCGTTTTGGGTTCTTCATTTTCGAGATTCTCAAGCTTTTGTGTGTGAAGAAGTGATCGTGGAAGAAGATCGGCATTTTAGATGTCAAATTGATGGAGAGGTGCTAACAGGGCTTAAAAATCAAAGTTTTGAAGCCTTTGATATTAATTTTACTAAGGCTGATCAAAGTATAAATATCTTTGTTTATCCAAAAATTCCAGCTAAAATTTATGATCTTTCTCAAGAAATTTATAATTCAAAAGAGGTTCAAAGTTTTTCTGATAATAATTCTACAAGTTTTACCTTTGTTTTTTCTAAAGAACTGCCTTTTGTAAGGCAGTATGATGGGCTTGATTTTGATATTAGTTTTTCAAGTAATGATACTCCTTTCATAGGGGCTTTGGATTTAAATTCAAATCCCGTGCATATCCCTCAAAGTGCGGATATAAATACCTTTATACGCATAAAAGAGGAGTATGATAAGAAAAATTATACCCAAGTTGTTACAGATGCAAATAATGCTATCGCTCGCTATCCAAGTAGTATTTTTATGAGCGAGTTTATGTTTTATAAGATCAGGGCTGAAAATCAGCTTTATACCTATACGCCTGATTTTAGAAATCAAGAGCAACTCGAACAACTTATAGAAGAGATTAAAGCTTGGAACAGGCGTTTTAGCAATGATAGAAATTATGTCGAATCTTTGTATATATCAATGAGAACTTACATGGCTTTGGAGCAAAGGTCAAATGCAGATTATGCTATGCAAATTTTAAGAGATGAGCATCCGGGACATTATTTTACCGAGCTTGGGACTCTTGATTATGCTGATTATATACAAGGACTTGGGCAAAGAGAAGAGGCAAATACTTTTTATGAACAAATTTATTTTAATACCAAGGATTTGGATCTTGCAAGTCGTGCTGGTGTGAGTTTGGCACGAAATGAAGTCGTTGATGGGCAAATGAATAAAGCCATAGAACAAGCCCAAACAATACTCAAGTCAAATCCAAACTATTTTAGTCAAGACAGAGCCAGAGCTACAAATTTAGCAAAGGCTTTTTATGATAATAAGCAATACGGGCTGAGTGCTCAAATTTATGAGCTTGCATATAAGGGAACTGAGAGTATAGATGAAGATTATGAACAGGTTTTGAAAAATACGGCTTTAGCTTTAAGCAATACTCATGATTATCAAAAGGCAAAACGCTATCTTGATATGTATCTCGATCAATTTCCAAATGGCGAATTTACACCTTTGATACAAGAAGCAAGCGATAATGTGTTTTTTAATATAGCTGATAATAACTCAACTTTTTTACATGAAAGGTATAAAGAACTTATGAGTAAATACGGCAATGAAATCTCGGCAAAAGCTTTATTTTATGATGTGAAATTGTATTTTGATGAAAATAACACAGATGCGGTTATTGATTATAAAGATGAGATTGAAAAATACAACAATCAAGAACTTAAAAATATGCTCAGTAACGCAGCCACAGCAAAGCTTAGTGCTCTTTTGTTGCGAGATGATTGTATAGCCTCTGTGGCATTATTTGATGAATTTGTAGCTTATGAGATAGGTCAGGAAATACCAAATAAAAAGCAAATGCTCACTTGTTTTAAAAGAACGCAAAAAATAGAACAAGCTAAGGCGTATATAGACAAAAATAGAATGGAAGATGAGATTTATTACGATCTTCAAAAGGCTGAGCTTGATCTTAGTGATAAAAACTACGACGAGGCTATTAAGTTAAGCGATAGTGTGATTAATTCCAGAACCTTAAAAAGTGATGATGAAAAATTTAATGCGTATTATTTTAAATTTTTAGCCTTACTTCGTAGGGAAGATTATAATGCAGCTGTCGCTCTTTTAGAAAGCTTAGAAAGTTTTCCTATGAGCTTTAAAATGGTTGAATTATATTATGAGTTTTTGTTGTATTGTTCTAATCATAATCTAAGAACAAGTATCTTAAGCTATGCACCCAAGGCTATAAATTATCAAAATTTAAAAGGCGTGAATTTGTATTCTCCCCAGCTTGAATTTATCTATCTTTCAGCTCTAAAAGATAGCAATCAAAGCACTGAAGCTTTGAGTGTGCTTCAAGATCTTCTTAAAATCAAAGCACTAAAACCAGAAGATAAGGCTAGAGCTTTTTATGCCCAAAGTGAGTTTTATGAAAATTTAAATAATAGAGCTGAGCAAAATGCAAGTTTGCAAAATTGTATAGGTATTGATGTGCAGTCTGATTGGAAAAACCTATGTACAGAAAAAATACAAGCCTTGCAGTAAATTTTTAAATTTAGAACATGGGATATCAATGCAAGATTTAATGGTGGTTAGAGGCAGAATCGAACTGCCGACACGCAGATTTTCAGTCTGCTGCTCTACCGACTGAGCTATCCAACCACTTTTTGAGTGAAAACAAAATTATATCTTAAAATTTTTAAAATAAAATAAAAACTTAAATAAAAATTTAAAAAAGCTTATGAAAATGAAAGCATATTGTCTAAAAACAAGGTAAATTTTATTATTTTGTGTTAAAATTAATGTTTTTAAAAAATTTACTTTTTATTTGGAGTTTGTTTTTTGAAGCAAATTAATTTTGATAGACGAAGTGTTCGTTGGCTACTTTTTGGATATATCATTCTTGCCTTGCTGGGAGCTTTTTTGCTTAAGCTTGATGGCATGAGCAAGGTTGATATAAGCTTCATCGATGCTTTATTTACGAGTGCTTCAGCTGTTTCTATGACAGGACTTATAGTTAAAAATACAGCTCTTGATTTTACCTTTTATGGTCAGCTGGTGATTTTATTTTTGGTTCAAATTGGCGGACTTGGATACATGGGACTTGGAATATTTTTTTATATTTTAATCCGTAAAAAAATAGGTTTTGCTGAAAGAAATATGCTTAAAGAAGCATTGATTTATCCTCATATGGAAGGGGTTATTGATTTTCTTAGGAAAATTTTATTATTTGTGTTTCTTGCTGAGCTTATAGGCGGAGTTTTACTTACACTTTGCTTTGCTTTGCATATGGATTTTAAAGAGGCTTTGTGGCATGGCTTTTTTCATTCTATTAATGCCTTTAATAATGCGGGATTTAGCACCTTAGAAACAGGACTTATACCTTATAGAAGTGATTTTTGGTTAAATTTTGTTATTAGTGGGCTTATTATTATTGGCGGGATAGGTTATTTTGTGCTTTTAGAGCTTTATTTATTTCAAAGAAAAAGGCTTTTAAGTCTAAGTTTGCATACAAAAATTATGCTTGTATCAACTATTTTTCTTATATTTTGTGCTACACTTATTGTTTTTTGTTTTGAGTATAATAATCCAAGAAGTATTGGGGAGCTATCTTTTTTTGATAAGATTTTAAGTTCTTATTTTACGGCGGTAAATTACCGAACTTCAGGATTTAACACCTTAGATATTAGCACTTTTAAGGACGCAAGTTTATTTTTTGGCTCTATGTTTATGATCATTGGTGGCGGACCTGGTGGAACGGCTGGAGGTGTTAAGGTTACTGTTGTGGCAGTGCTTTTGATTTATACTTATTGGGTTATCAAAAATGGTCGCGTGAGGGTTTTTAATACAGAATTAAGCGATGATGTGATTAAAAAAGCTTTCGTGATAGCTGTTGGATCTGGGGTGTATATCGTGATTTTTGCTCTAACTTTGAGTTTATTAGAGAGTAATTATCGTTTTATTGCCGTTCTTTTTGAAACAAGTTCAGCCTTTGCTACTGTTGGAGTTTCGGTAGGAGATGGGCATTTTCTTTCTTTGAGTGCACTTTTTAGTGATCCAAGTAAACTAGTGATCATTGCCGTAATGATCAGTGGTCGTATTGGTGTTTTTGCCTTTTTAATGGCGATTTTTACTCAAGAAAAGGATAAATATATTAAATATCCACAAGGAAAGGTTTATTTATGAAAAGTGGGAAAACATACGGGATTATAGGACTTGGTAAATTTGGTTCGGTTGTAGCAACGGAGCTTATTAATGCTGGAGAAAGCGTTGTCATCGCTGATAGATTGGAAGAAAGATTAACTCAGCTTCAAGATAGGGCAACTTGTGCTTATATTTTAGATTCTACAAATACAACAGCTTTAAAAGAAGCAGGTTTTCATAATATCGATGTGGTCATAGTAAGCATTGGAGAAAATGTTGAAAAAAGTATCTTAACTCTTATGGCTTTAAAAGATATAGGCGTTGAAACTGTGATTGCAAAAGCAACCTCTCAAATTCACGGACAAATTTTATCTAAACTTGGATCACTAAAGGTGATTTATCCAGAAAAAGAAAGTGCGACAAGACTTGCAAAAGAGTTTTTAATCCACCCTGAATTTGAAGTGATTGATCTTTCTGCTAATGTTCTTCGTGCTGTAAAAATTCAAATTACAGATAAGCTTGCTGGAAAAAGTTTAAAAAATATTGCACAAAATATGAGGGTTATAGGTTTTAGAAGAGGAACAGGGGATTGGGATTTGTTGCCTGAGCTTGAAACAACTACGGCTTATATGGGAGATAGCATTATTTTATTTGGTACGGCAAAGGAGCTTGAGGAAAACTCCTCAGTCAAATGATCAGCGTGTATCTGCTGCTGTGTTGATTTGCTTATAAGCTTCGCAAGCTTCTAGGTGGTTTAGATCGCATGCTTTTCCAAGGTATCTTTTGGCAAGAGTGTTATCCTTTTTTTCCTCTTGATGATACCTACCCACTACATAACAAGCTTCTCCAAATTTAAGCTCACAAGCATTTTCATAAGTTCTTATAGCTGTTCTTGTATTTTGTTTGACTAAAGAGCCTTTTTTGTAAAGATCCCCAAGCCTAAAGCAAGCCGGTGCATTTTTAAGCTGGCAAGCTCTCGTGTAAAACTCAACGGCTAAATCCCCATCTTTTTTAGCTTCATAAATGATACCAAGTCTTTCACAAGCTAGGCTATGACTTAAGGAGCAAGCTCTATAAAGAGTGAGATTGGTTTCATTTTCATCATCTTCATCTTCTATCATGAGCAAGGCAAGATTAAAGCAGGCTGAAGAGAGCTTGTTTTGACAAGCAAGTTTGTAATAACTTTTTGCTTGTTCATTATCTTGATCAACGCCCTCGCCATTTTCAAACATAAAAGCGATAGAATAACAAGCCTTGGCACTTGAGTTTTTCTTGCATAACTCATTGAATATACTTAGAGCCTTGTTATAGTTTTTGTTTTCATACGCCTTTAAGCCCTCGTCTAAATTTACTACCGCTGCAAATAAAATACTCGTAAATACACTGAGAAAAAAGATTTTTTTCATATCATTTCCTTTTTTGTATCATGGTTAATATTAAAACTAGATTACTGCTCTCAAGCAAGGTTTTCATTTCCAAGCTATTCAAAGATAATTACCCCATCTTCATGAATTGTAGAATCAATTTGTCCATCATCATATGGAATTTGACTATCCTCATTTGCATTATCATGACTTTTGAGATTGTGATAAAGAGTGGTAAGGCTGTTTTTGTAAAAAGATATAAAGATCTTATCTATTTCAAAAACCTCGTGTTCTAAGCTCTTATTGATCTGCGTTGCAACGCTACTGATTGTTGTTTTAAACATTTGTACGCCCTGATCATTTTGAAAAGGATAACTGATGTTTATAGGATCTTGAAGGCTGGTTTGACTTGAAATTTTTGTATGAGCAGAATTAGTTTTATTTCGCAAAAGCATTTCAGAATGAAAACTGATATTAAGATCTGAATTTATAGCTTCTCCACTTAGGAGTTCTTTATTTTTTTGTATATTACTTTCCTTGATGATAATGCTTAGCGTATTAGAAAACTCATAATCAGCATTATTTTTTACCACCTTATAACCCTTAGTACGCAAAATAGCTTCACTTTGGCTTTTGAGCCTTTCTTTTAAAAGCTCTATCTCCTCATCAATACGGATTTTTAAAACAGAGCTTTCAAATTCGTTAGAATACTCACTTACTCTTTGAATTTGTATATCCTTTAGCTCAACACTAGCTGTTAAATCAGCGCCACTTTCTTTCACTTGAGCCTTGAAATTTGGCAAGGGCATATAGGTAAAATTTGAGTTTGAACAAGAAACAAAAAATAAAATAAAAAATAAGCAAATCAAATTTTTCATATTATAACAAACCTTGATGATTTTAATATTTTATGATTATATCAAATTTAAGTGTTTTTTTGCTATATTTTGGACTTTGATTTAAAAAATTAAGGTTTTATGTATGGAATTTTGGCAAAATATTTATTCAAATTTTGATGTAGTTGCTTTTGAATTATTTGGTTTAAAGGTGCATTGGTATAGTTTGATGTATATTTTTGCTTTGCTTTTGGCACTTTTTATCGCAAAATATTTTGTTAAAAAAGATAAGATCAAAATCAGTGATAAAATGCTTGATAGTTATTTTATCTGGGTTGAACTTGGGGTGATTTTAGGAGCTAGACTTGGTTATATTTTGATTTATGATGATCATACGCTTTGGTATCTTACAAAGCCTTGGCAAATTTTTAATCCCTTTGATCAAAATGGCAATTTTGTAGGCATTCGTGGAATGAGCTTTCATGGTGCTGTTGCGGGATTTTTTATCGCAACTTTTATATTTTGTAAAAAAAAGAAACAAAATTTATGGCTTTATCTTGATCTAGTCGCACTTTCTGTGCCTCTGGCTTATACTTTTGGCAGGATAGGGAATTTTTTAAATCAAGAACTTTTTGGACGCATTACCGATGTATCTTGGGGGATCTTTGTTGATGGAGCTTTAAGACATCCTTCTCAGCTTTATGAGGCTTTTTTAGAAGGAATTGTTATTTTTATCATTATTTATTTTGCAAGATATAAGAAAAAATTTGATGGAGAGCTTATACTTATTTATATGGCAAGTTACTGCGTAGCAAGGTTTATTTGCGAGTTTTTTAGAGAACCTGATTTTAATCTTGGGCTTTTGGCTTTAAATTTAAGTATGGGACAAATTTTAAGTATCATTTTGCTTTTTGTAACTTATTTACTTTACATTTATCTTAAATCAAATTTAAACAAAAAATTTAAATTCTTTTAAGGCTTATAGTACTATAATTTCTCAATTTTGATAATTTACAAAGGAGAAAAAATGAGCCAAATTATCGAGGGTTTTTTGGGTCGAAGTGAGGAGGGTAAAAAGAGCAAGCTCCCAGCAAAGCTTGATTTTATCCAGAGTGCTTCAGGACTTTTCTTGGGGCTTTTTATGTGGGGGCATATGTTTTTTGTCTCAACTATCATCATCAGTAATGATTTTATGTATCAAATTGCTAAGATGTTTGAAGGAAACTTTATCTTTGGCGAACCTCAGCCTTGGGTGGTATCCTGTATTGTATTCATTGTTTTTGTGGTGTTTATTGTGCATGCAGGAGCAGCTGTTAGGAAATTTCCTATTAATTTTAGGCAATACCAAATTTTGCGTACACAAATGAAGCTGATTAAACATGGGGATACAAATTTATGGTTTGTGCAGTTTATCACAGGCTTTATTTTATTCTTTTTTGCGTCTTTTCATTTGGGAATGATGTTTTTTTATCCGCAAACTATAGATCCTTACGGTTCAGGCGAGAGAATGCTTCAAATGTGGCCCTTTTATCTCATCTTGCTTTTTGCAGTAGAACTTCATGGAGGTATAGGACTTTATAGGCTTTGTGTTAAATGGGGTTGGTTTGAAGGAAGTGATGCAAGAAAAAGTCGCAAAAAACTTAAGGCTTTAAAATGGGCTGTGAGTGTATTTTTTATCGTTCTTGGTTTGCTTACTATGGTAGCGTATTTGAAAGTAGGCTTAAGTGATCATCAAGTAGGTTCTCGTTATGTGCCAACCTATATGCAAAATCAATAAGGAGTAGATATTATGAATATACAATACAGCGATGCTTTGGTTATAGGTGGTGGTTTAGCAGGACTTAGAGCAGCCATTGAGGTAGCAAAAAGTGGGCAAAGTGTAACTCTTTTAAGTATCTGCCCGGTAAAACGCTCGCACTCAGCTGCTGTGCAAGGCGGTATGCAAGCAAGTTTGGGAAATGGTGCAAAAGGCGAGGGCGATAATGAAGATTTGCACTTTGCAGATACAGTTAAGGGAAGCGATTGGGGTTGTGATCAAGAAGTAGCAAGAATGTTTGCTCAAACAGCTCCAAAAGCAGTGCGTGAGCTTGCAGCATGGGGCGTTCCTTGGACTAGGGTTACAAAAGGACCTAGAACAGTTGTTATCAACGCTCAAAAAACGGTAATAGAAGAAAAAGAAGAAGCACACGGACTTATCAACGCAAGGGATTTTGGCGGAACTAAAAAGTGGAGAACCTGTTTCATAGCCGATGCAACAGGGCATTGTATGCTTTATGGTGTGGCAAATGAGGCGATTAAAAATCAAGTTAAAATTATCGACAGAATGGAAGCTGTGCGTGTAATGCACGATGGCAAAAGATGTATAGGCGTTATCGCAAGAGATCTTACAAACGGACAACTTATCGCTTATGTGGCTCGTGGCACCATGATAGCAACAGGTGGCTATGGTAGAATTTACAAACAAACTACAAATGCGGTGATTTGCGAGGGAACAGGTGCAGCTATCGCTCTTGAAACAGGTCTTTGTAGGCTTTCAAATATGGAAGCGGTGCAGTTTCACCCAACCCCTATCGTTCCAAGTGGAATTTTGCTTACTGAGGGTTGTCGTGGAGATGGTGGAATTTTGCGTGATGTTGATGGATATCGCTTTATGCCTGATTATGAGCCAGAAAAAAAAGAGCTTGCAAGCCGTGATGTTGTAAGTCGTAGAATGATGGAACATATCCGCAAAGGAAAAGGCGTAAAAAGTCCTTATGGGGATCATTTATGGCTTGATATTTCGATCTTAGGACGCGCTCATGTGGAAAAAAATCTACGCGATGTTCAAGATATTTGCAAAACCTTTAATGGCATTGATCCAGCTGATGAGGGTCCTAAGGGTTGGGCTCCGGTTTTACCTATGCAGCATTATTCTATGGGTGGAATTCGCACCAAGCCAACAGGCGAAAGTCAGTGGTTAAATGGTCTTTTTGCGTGCGGAGAAGCAGCTTGCTGGGATATGCACGGCTTTAATCGCTTGGGTGGAAACTCATGTGCTGAAACCGTTGTTGCGGGTATGATTGTGGGAGATTATTTTGCTGATTATTGTAAAAATAACGGCGAAAGCATTGATACAAATTTAGTCAAGGATTTTCTAAGCAAAGAGTATGATTATCTTAAGTCTCTTACTCAAAAAGAGGGCAAACACAATGTCTTTGAGATCAAAAATAGAATGAAAGAAATCATGTGGGATAAAGTGGCTATCTTTAGAACAGGCGAGGGATTAAAAGAAGCTGTTGATGAGCTTGAAGAACTTTATAAAAAATCTTTAGATGTAAAGGTTCATGCTAAAGAACTTGACGCTGCAAATCCAGAGCTTGAAGAAGCTTACAGAGTTCCAAGAATGCTTAAAGTCGCTCTTTGCGTAGCTTATGGTGCTCTTTTAAGGACAGAAAGCAGGGGTGCACATTACAGAGAGGATTATCCAAAAAGAGATGATTTAAACTGGATGAAAAGAACGCTTACTTCGTGGAAAGAAGGCGATACTCTACCACATGTAGAATATGATGAGCTTGACATTATGAAAATGGAAATGCCACCAGCCTTTAGAGGATACGGCGCAAAAGGTAATATCATCGAAAATCCACTCAGCGAAAAAAGACAAGCTGAAGTTGATACGATTCGCGAAAAAATGGAAAGCGAGGGCAAAAGCCGTCATGAAATTCAGCACGCTTTAATGCCTTATGAATTACAGCCAAAATACAAAGCCTTAAATCAAAGAATAGGAGTGGATTATGAGTAGAAAATTAACAATAAAAGCGTTTAAATATAACCCTTTAAGCAAAATTTCAAAGCCACATTTTGTGAGCTATGAGCTTGAGGAAACTCCTTTTATGACGGTTTTTGTTTGCCTTACTTTGATCCGCGAAAAAATGGACGCTGATCTTAGCTTTGACTTTGTTTGTAGGGCTGGAATTTGTGGAAGTTGTGCGATGATGATCAACGGCGTTCCAAAACTTGCTTGCAAGACCTTGACAAAAGACTATGAAGATGGTGTTATAGAGCTTATGCCTATGCCAGCGTTTAGACATATCAAGGATTTGAGCGTAAATACAGGCGAGTGGTTTGAGGCTATGTGTAAAAGAGTGGAAAGCTGGGTGCATAACGAAAAAGAAACCGATATTTCCAAGATAGAAGAAAAGATCGAACCAGCCGTGGCTGATGAAACTTTTGAGCTTGATCGTTGTATCGAGTGTGGAATTTGCGTTGCAAGCTGTGCAACCAAGCTTATGCGTCCAAATTTCATCGCAGCAACAGGGCTTTTAAGAACAGCTCGTTATTTGCAAGATCCACACGATCATAGAAGTGTAGAGGATTTTTACGAGCTTGTGGGCGATGATGATGGCGTTTTTGGTTGTATGTCTTTGCTTGCTTGTGAGGATAACTGCCCTAAACAGCTGCCACTTCAAAGTAAAATTGCTTACATGAGAAGACAACTTGTGGCTCAAAGAAACAAATAACAATTTCCCCTTTTTTAAGGGGAAACTCCTATGAAAGAACTCCTTGAACAACTTTGGCAAAATCACCTGCAGTTTTTGGACTTTGAAGCAAATTTTAAAGATAAAAACGCTCTTGATGAAGCAAGTGCGGCTATTATTTTAAGTGCAAATAATGAAAATTATGAAAGATATTTTCTCTTAAAAGAATTTAATGAAATTTTTAAAAAAATTGATTTAAGAGTGGATATTTTTAATCTCCAAAATGCTCAAATTTGCACGCTAAATTTACTTAAAAAAGGCTTTTTAGACAAAGAAGATCTTTTAAAAGCATTAAAAATTTTAGAAAAAATTTCAAATAATTCCTTGATAATAAAATTCATTCAAGAGCTAAACATTGATAAAAAATCCGCAAAGGCTGTTTTTAAGAGCGATTTAAAAGAGCTTGAAAGTATAAATTTAAGCCTTTTGGAGCTTTGTTTTGATGAGTTTGCAAAAAAAAGGCTTGAAGAAATTTTAAAGAAATTTAAAAGCCTTCAGTTTAATGTAGCCATTACAGGCGTGATGAATGCTGGCAAATCAAGCCTTTTAAACGCTCTTTTGAAAGAGGATTTTCTAGGCGTTTCAAATATCCCTGAAACGGCGAATTTAACGATACTCAAAGGCGGAGATTCAAACGAGGTAAAAATTTATTTTTGGGATAAAAAAGAATGGGACAATATCCTTAAAAATGCTGAATTTAACGAGGATTTAAAGGCTTTTTTAGCTGGGCTTGAAAAAAGGCTTGATTTAAGCGAGTTTGTAAAAGATGAGGGCTTGATCAAGGAAAGCTCTTTAGCCCAGCTTAAGCATTTTAGTTCGGCTAAAAATGAACTTTCAGCCCTTATCAAAAAGATAGAAATTCAAAGCAAACTGAGCTTTTTAAAAGAAAATATTTGCATTGTAGATACTCCCGGACTTGATGATGTGGTGGTTCAAAGAGAAATCCTAACTCAAGAATACCTCAAAGAAAGTGATTTTTTAATCCACCTTATGAATGCCTCGCAAAGCCTTACACAAAAGGATTCTGAGTTTCTTATTTCCTGCCTTTTAAACTCTCGTCTTAGTAAATTTTTGATTGTGCTAACTAAGGCTGATTTGCTCAGTCAAAAAGAGCTTGATGAGGTGGTTAGCTACACCAAAGAAAGCCTTAAAAAAAGGCTTTTAAGCCTTGAGGGCGTGAATGAAAATTTGGTTGAAAAGATTGATTTTTTGTGTGTGAGCGCAAAAAGGGCGAGCGATTTTTATAAGGGCTTAGCAAGCAAACAAGACTTTGAAAAAAGTGGTCTTAAGGAGCTTGAGGAGTATTTGTTTAAAGAGCTTTTTAGGGGCGAAAAAAGCAAGATTATGCTTGCTTCTTATAAAAAAGAACTGCTTTTAGAGCTTAAAAACTCGTTAAATGCTTACGAGCTTCAAAACAAGCTTATTTTAGAAAGCACCCAAGGACTTCACGAGCAAAGTCAAGGACTATTTTTAGAGCTAAAAGCTCAAAAAGAAGCACTTTTAAAGGCAAAAGATGAGATTAAAGCAAGCATTTTAAAACTTGAAAATACAAAATTTGGCGTGGAAAATTTACTCTTGCTTTTGGCTAAAAAGCTTAAGCAAAGATTGCTTGATGAGCTAAAATATCTCAAAGAAAAGTCTTTAAAACCAAATCTTACACGCATTTTAAATATCGTTGATATCAGCGTAAAAGATGGCATTAGCGATATTTTAAGGGAGATAAAATTTGAAAATCTCAAAAAAATCGATGATTTAAAGATGAATTTGAGTTTAAAATATGACTTTTTAAAAGATGATTTTGAAAATGGCTTTGAGGAGTTTAAAACCAAGCTTAGCAAGAGCATAGAAGATATTTTTAGTGATGAGAAATTTATGCTTTTAAGAATGCAAATTTCACAAATCATTCAGGAAAAAAATGAAATTTATATCCTTGAAAAAAACCTAGATGAGTGCATAAATGAGGGCTTTAAAAGCTTTGAGCTTGAAAAGCTTTTAAAGGATTTAAACATTAACGCAAGCTTTTTTTACTTTTTAGAACAAAGGCTTAAAATTCATGAAAACTTACAAAATGAGAAGCTTGCAAGCCTTGAAAAAACATTGCAAAATTTAAACGATAAAAGCCTAAATTCAAATTTAAGCCTTGAAGCAAATTTAGAAAAAATCGCCAAACTAAACGAGCTTTCAAAGGAGCTTTTGAATGCAAATTAATATCTTAAATGATTTTATAAACGCTTATGAAAAGGCTTACAAGCAAAGCTTTGATGAAAGTTTTGAAGGACGCATTAAGGCTTTGTGTCAAAGCTTAAATGAGCCTTTTATGCATTTGAGTTCTGCTTTGAAAAAGGAGCTTAAAGAGCTTGTTTTTAGCCTTGAAAGAAATATTCAAGTAGCGATCATCGGGCAGTTTTCAAGCGGAAAATCAAGCCTTTTAAATTTGATCTTAAAAAAAGAAGTTTTGCCCACAGGTGCTGTGCCTGTTACTTTTAAGCCCACTTTTTTACACTTTGCAAAAGAGTATTTTTTGAGGGTTGAATTTGAAGATGGAAGCGATGAAATCACCGATATAAGCAAGCTTGAGCTTTATACTGATCAAAGAAAGGGCTTAAAAGAAGCTAAGAGTTTGCACCTTTACGCACCTATTTCTTTGCTTGAAAATATCATTCTTGTGGATACTCCGGGGCTTAATGCTAATGAAATAGATACGCAAACGACCTTTGAAGAGCTTAAAAACACGCACGCAGCCATTTGGCTAAGCCTTATTGATAATGCAGGCAAAAAAAGCGAAGAAGATGCGATAAAGGCGAATTTAAGGCTCTTGGGAAGCTCTAGCATTTGCGTTTTAAATCAAAAAGATAAGCTTAATGAAGCCGAGCTTGAAAATGTCTTAAACTATGCTAAAAGCGTGTTTTCAAAGTATTTTAAAGAAGTCATTGCCATTTCTTGTAAGCAGGCACAAAGTGAAAAAAGTTATGAGCATTCAAATTTTAACGCCTTGCTAAATTTCTTAAAAAGCCTTGATACAAAGGCTTTAAAGCAAGATTTTACCCAAAGAAAGCTACTTGAAATTTGTGAAATTTTAGAGCAAGAAAATGCACTTTTTGAAAGCGTTTTTGATGAGCTTGAGGCTAAATTTAAGGCTTATGAGCAGTATTTAGAAGAGTTTTCTTTGCAAATGCTTGCTAGGGTGAAGATTTTAAATCATCAAATTTTAGATCTTTTAAAGGGCATAAGCGAGCGGATTTCAACTGAGATTTTTACTTTTGTAAAAGAAAAGGAAGCCTTTTATTACAAGGAGGCTAAGGGCTTTTTGAAAAAAGATTTGTATGCAAGATTTGAGTATAAAACGCCTTTTATTTCAAGCGATGATGCGTTTTTAGCGATGTTTTATCATACTGATGTGATGAATAAGGAGTTTAAAAAGATCAAATTTGAGCTTGAAAGCTCTTTTAAAGATCTTAAACAAGGCTTGAATACAAGCTTTGAAAGCTTGCAAAATGAAATTTTGCTTTTCAAAGCTAGGTTTTCAAATATCCAAAAAGATGATATCTTGCAAAGTGAGGCAAATTTTGGCGAGCTAAGAGCCTTTTGTAATGCAAGCGAGGAGCATTTTTTAAAGGATTTTGAAAATGCTTTGTTTAAAAATACCTTAGAACTTGATCTTTTCCTAGAAAAGCTTAATCTCAAAGCCTTTGCAAACTACGAAAACGCCACCAAGCTCACCCTTAGCTTTTTTAGTCGTAAGATCAATGAAAGTCGCACATTTTACGAGCTTGATAGCACGGAGTTTTCTTTGTTTTATCCTAAAAAAAGTGAAATTTATGAAAGGGTTTTAACTGAGCTTAATGTTTACGAATTTGAGGCTTTGCTTGTGGATAAACCGGTGATTTCAAGGATCATAAAGCAGTATTTTGAAAGTATAACCAAGCTTATTAAAGAAAAAAGAGGCTTGATTTTGGATCAAAAAAAAGAGCTTAAACGCCGTTTGGAGCTGATCTTAAAAGTGAAAGAAAATTTAAATACTCTGTGATTTTGGAATGCTTTTTGCTTATATTTTGCAAAAAGGAGTAAAATATGTTAGACAAAATCAATGAAAACTCTTATGATAGAGTATTTAGCACCTCTTCAAAGATCAAAGAAAAAGAGTTGAACGCAGATGAGTTTCAAGCCACTTTAAATAAGCTCAAAAAAGAAGAAGAGGAGCAAGAACAAAAAACAAGTTCTTTTGAGAATTTAGATCTTGATATCTCAAAGGCTAAAAATAGCTTTATTTCTTACGCTCAAACAAAAGTTTATGAAGATGGGCTTAAGCAGATAGAAAAAAATCAGATCAACAAGCTTTTTGACTTGATCGATAAAAATAATCAAGCAAGATAAAAGCTTGGTTTGGATAAATCGAGGTAAAATAAGAATTTATCAGTATTTTAAGGCTTAAGCTTTCATTTGGCTTAAGCCTTGATTAGTATTAATGTAAAGCCTCGTTTAACTTCACAGCCTTTTTATTTAAAGCTACGATCATTTTACCACTTTGGCTATCTTGGCGGAAATGTAGTCCATTTAAACCGCAAAGCTCGATACCCTTGTAAATTTCTTTTGAAAAGTCAAAATTTGGATTAAGTTTTGCAAGCTCATCTTTATCTTTAAGTGCGAATTTTGTTCCCTCAAGCACAGCAATGCCCGCATCAACTATGCAATTATCCCCCAAAGGAACGCCGGTAACCGAATTTGCCCCAAGCAAACAAGCCTTACCGACGCTGATAGCATTGCCACTTGTGCCACTTAAAACGCCTAAAATACTAGCACCACCGCCAACATCAGTACCCTCACCCACAACCACGCTTGAGCTAATGCGTCCTTCTACCATGCAAGCACCTGTAGTTCCTGCGTTAAAATTCACATAAGCAGCTCCTGGCATTATAGTCGTGCCTCCTGCAAGCACCGCACCCATTCGAACCTTAGAGCTTTCTAAAATTCTCGTATTATCCTCTGGGATAATGTGGGCTAAAAATCTTGGGAATTTATCGACAAAATCAATCCTTGGGTATTGATTGCTCATTTTAAGACGCATTTCATTTGCTCTTAGCCATTCAAGTTCGATAGGCTTGTTATCGCTCCAAGCAGCGTTGCAAAGCTTGCCAAAAGCCCCGTTTAAATTTAAGCTTCTCAAAGGCACTTTTTTCAAAGAAAGCAAATAAAGCTTAAGATAAATACACTCCACACTTTGCGGCTCTTTATCCTCAAACATACAAACAAAGGCAAATTCATCATCTTTAAATTTATCCTTAACCAGCTTTAAAAGCTCGATATTTTGATGTCCGTCCTCGTCCAAAAAAGGCTTAAAGCACTCAAGAGCAAAGTCGATATCAGCCATGCTTAGGCTCATCACAAATTCGCTTTGAGAAAAGTCTATCTCAACGCCTCTTTGCATAAAACTTTCCAAAAGAACCGCCGCTGAGCCGTAGTTTTGCTCGAAATTTACAAGTCCAAAGCTTGCTTGTAGAATTTTGTTTTTGTTCAGTTGTCCTCTGTCAAGCCTTGCGATACCAAAGGCTTTTGGTTTTTTGTAGTTTGGTCTTTGCTCGATTTGTTTTAGCAAAAGCATAAAATCATCTTTAGAATTTATCATTTTAGTCCTTGTTTTAAGTTTTAAAAAATAAGCATTATAACAAAAAGGGCTTGAAAATTTATTTAGCTTTTTAAATTTTAGAAATTTTTAAATTTAAACATTTTTTAAGGAAATATTAAGGGGGGGGGGTATAATCGTAGCTATTTTACTTAAAAAAGGAGATTGAATGAAAAGAAGACTGAAGAAAAAAATTTTTCTTAGTTTTAGTGTGGCAAGTTTGCTTTATACAACAAGTTTTGGTGCTGATTTTACTCTAACAAATCAAACAAATATTAATGATTATTTTGATGTGACAAACAAAACAACAAGTCTTAAAAATTCCTATAAAAACGATAATTTGAAGATAAATTTTCAAATTGATGATTTTCCTGAAGTACTAGAAGATACAGCTAATTATAGCGATTATGCCCTAAATATAAATCTAGACAAACAATACGATCTTGAGCTTGTTAATAATCACAGTGGCGGCGTCTATCTTAGTAACCTCAGTGCTACGGCAAATGATATAAGTGTTGATGATATATCTTTGTATATAGATAGAGCTTCTGTGATCAATGCTAATTTATATTTATCAGGCACTACCACCCCATCTTTTAACAATACAGGTAAAGAATCATCTATCGAAGTTTATAATGGAAATTTACCGGGAATGGGAAATTTAAGAGGAGATCTTTTAATCAATGGAGATTTTGAAGCTGAGAAAACATCTCTTTGGATTTATGGAACTTCTATAAGGGTTAGTCAAAATGCTCATATCGAAAATTCATTATTTATCGTACCAAGACTTAATTTTAGCGATTTAGAATTTTCTAATACCACTCTTATGCAAGCAAAAAGTTTTAATGACTTATCAAGCAATGAAGCAAATATTTTGCTCTTTAAAAACTTGCTTGATCATGTTGATGAGGCAACAAGAGCGAAATTAAGTCTTTATGATGTGAAAACTCTTTTTGCTAGGGTTGATTTTAATGATATTTTAGGAGCGGAAAAATTTTTGAATTATAATTTAGCCGTGGTTGATTGTGCTGGGCAAAAATGCCTTGTGATGAGTTCTAAGCTTAATGATTTAGCAAAAAATCCTTTAAATCAAGTTAAATTAGATATAAAATCCATAGAAAGCCTGATAGAAGCTGGAGATGAGGATTTAGCTGGCGGAGAGACTCAAGCAGAATGGGATTTGGCTAAAAAATCTTTAGAAAATGAAAAAATCAAGCTTGAAGATCTTATTGATAAAGCTGAGGCGAGCGGTGGGTTATTTGATGATGAAGCTTATGTTAATTTAGTAGCTCCAAATTTAAGCACTGAGGATAAAACAGCTGTTTTAGCTCTTCGCTCTATAGCATCAGCCTTGCCTAATGGTATAGGTGCTGATTTGGTCAGTAGAGGAGGGATTGAGCTGGCTAAAAATATCAAAGAAAATACCGAAAATACAGGCAAAAGCGTGAGCAATCTAAATAGTAGTGTAAGTGGTGTAAATACAAGCATGAATGTAGCTAATGATGTGTCCATAGGACAAAGAGTAGCTATGCTTAATAATCCTTATGGAAACTACGCTTCTAAGCTTAGTAAGCTAAGATTTGCCAGCTCAAATAAAATCGCAAGTGATATGAAGATGTCTTATGTAAGCGAAAATTCACAAAGTATTTGGGCTAATGTTTTTGGTGGAAATAATATCATAGATGGCAATAGCGGTGCTATGACAGGAGCTACTGTTGGTGCTGAAAAGATAGGAGAAAATGCACTTTGGGGGATTTATTTTAGTTATGCAAATGCAAAGATAAAAGATAAAAATTTAGAGCAGAAAAGTGATAATTTCCAAGTAGGAATTTACTCAAATTTTACTTTTGCAAGCGATATGGAAACTCATATAAAAATTTATACTCAAGTTAGCCCTACAAGACAAAATAGTCTTGATATAACAGGAGTGTATGAGGCTGATTTTATGGGGACAAATTTAGGCTTATCAGCAAATTTAGGTAAGCTTTTTGGAAGTGAGAGCTTTTCTGTGAAGCCTTTTGTGGGAGCAAATTATTATCTTAGTCATACTCCAAGATATACTCAAGCAGGGCTTATTGCTAAAAATATCGATAAAATCACAAATAATTCTATCAGTGCAGAGCTTGGAGCTGAGTTAAGAGCTTATATGAGTGAAAGCTCTTATTTCTTTGCTAGCCCTAAGATAGAACAATTTGTTTATAATGAAGGCGGGGATTATACAGCAAATTTAGCTGTAAATAACGCCTTTTTTACGAGTGTAGAAGCTGATAATAAAAAGAAAACTTATGCCCAGCTTATACTTGGTGGAAGTATTGATTTTAGCGAGAAATTTAGTGCAAATTTAGGTCTTGGTGCGAAACAAATTTTAGCAGGTAAGGTTGATAAGAAAAATGAAACTTATTTAAGCGGACAACTTGGACTTAAATACAATTACTAAGCTCAATTTATATCCCTTTTCCAAGGGATATAAAAGCTAGATTTTAGCTTGAGCAAGCACTTTTTCCATTCATCACGGGCTGAATGGCTGCGTTATTTGCTCCGCCTTCTTGATTTACCTTTTCGATGAAATTCCAAATTTTTTCAGCAGCTTCTTGATATCTTCTTGCACTCACGCTTTCAGGCAGATAAAAGCTCACAGGTTTTCCGCTATCTGAACCCTCTCTTATGCTCATTTCGATAGGAATTTGTGCTAAGACCTCGCATTTATAATCTTTCGCAAGTTCTACAGCACCACCTTTTCCAAAGATTTCATACTCTTTGCCATTATCAGGGCATAAAAATCCGCTCATATTTTCTATCACGCCAGCTACTGGTATATGAAGCTTTTCAAACATATCAAGCGCTCTTTTGCTATCATCTAGGGAAACCATTTGCGGAGTACTTACGCAAACTCCAGCTGTTATAGGTATGTTTTGTGCGACACTAATTTGTGCATCACCAGTTCCTGGAGGCATATCTAAGATCAATACATCAAGCTCGTCCCAAAGCACATCAGTTAAAAGTTGCTCGACAGCTTTCATGATCATCGCTCCACGCCACATCAGCCCTTGTCCTTGCTCGATCAAAACGCCCATACTCATCATATGCACGCCCAAAGCTTGCATGGGTTTAATCTTTGTGCCTATAACCTCAGGTCTTTGTTCGCTTAGTCCAAGCATTCTTGGGATATTTGGTCCATAAATGTCAAGATCAAGCAAGCCAACTTTTTTACCCATTTTTGCTAAGGATACGGCTAAATTTAAACTCGTGGTGCTTTTTCCAACCCCACCTTTTCCGCTTGAAATCATGATGAAATTTTTGATTTGCGGAGCGATATTTTTACCACTTTGAGAATTACTCCTTTCTTTTGGAGGTTCTGGCTGTTTGATCTCAAGCTTTAGTTCTTTTAAATTTAAATCCTTTAAAGCTTCTTCAACGCCTTGCTGAAGTTCTTTGGCAACTTCTTTATTTGCTGAGACTATCTCGATTTGTATAAAGGCTTTTTCATCTTGTACTTGAATGTCTTTAACAAAATTAAAACTCATTATATCTCTTTTAAAACCGGGATAGGTTACCTTAGATAATCTTTCTTTAATCTTTTCTATCATGATACATTCCTTAAAATAAGAGTTTTTAAAGCCAAATTTTACTCAAAAATCATAAAATTTAGCTTTTTTACATTATTAAATTTAGCCTAAATTGTAATTTTAAAAACAAATAAAAGTTAAATAAAGTTTTTTTGTGTATAATATAGTAACAATTTTTATTTTTTTGAGGATATAAATGCCTGATATTAGCTTGATAATGCTTGCAGCTGGGGATTCTACAAGGTTTAATCTCCCTGTAAAAAAGCAGTTTATTCGTTTAGATAATGAGCCTTTATGGCTGGTTGCTACAAAAAATTTAAGCTCTTTTTTCCCTTTTAAAAAGATAATTGTTACTTCTAGTAACATTTCTTATATGAAAAAATTTGCTCCTTCTTATGAATTTGTTGAGGGTGGAAAAACAAGGGCTCAGTCTTTAAAAAATGCCCTTGAAAAAGTGCAAAGTGAATTTGTTATGGTGAGTGATGTGGCAAGGGTTTTGGTGGATAAGGATTTGTTTTTGAGATTAGTTGAAAACATTGATAAGGCTGATTGCATTACCCCTGCTTTAAAGGTGTGCGATACGACTCTTTACGGCGATGAAGCCTTGCAAAGAGAAAAGATCAAACTGATACAAACCCCGCAACTTTCACGCACAAGTCTGCTTTTAAAAGCTTTAAATTTAGATGAAGAATTTACAGATGATAGCACGGCTATTTCAAGAGTTGGAGGTAAGGTTTGGTTTGTTGAGGGTGATGAAAATACGAGAAAAATCACTTACAAAGAAGATCTTAAAAAGCTTCAGCTTAAAGCTCCTGCAAATGAATTTTTTAGTGGAAATGGCTTTGATGTGCATGAATTTGGTGAAAAAAGAAAGCTGATACTAGGTGGGGTTTGTGTGCATGAAGAAATGGGCGTTAAGGCTCATTCTGATGGGGATTTGATCGCACATGCTTTAACGGATGCACTTTTAGGAGCAGCTGGGCTTGGCGATATAGGCGAGCATTTTCCTGATACGGATATGAAATTTAAAAACGCAAATTCTATGAATCTGCTAAAGCAATGTTATGCCTTGGTTAGGGGATTTGGTTTTGAGCTTGTCAATGTTGATCTTACTATCATCGCACAAGCTCCAAAAATAGGTAGCTTTAAAGAAAAAATCGCTCAAAATTTAGCTAAAAATTTGGATCTAAGCGAATTTAGAGTGAATGTCAAAGCAACAACAACTGAACATTTGGGCTTTGTTGGGAGAAAAGAAGGCATTGCCGTTTTTTGTAGTGTAAATTTAAAATATTTTGATTGGACGAAAATATGAAAGTTTTAATTGTAGAAAATGAGCTTTATCTAGCACAAAGCATGAGCAATAAACTAGGTGATGCTGGGTATCAATGCGACATCGCAGCATCTGTTTCTCAGGTTGAAAATAAGCACTATGAAGTGATTTTACTTTCTTCGGCTGTGAGTGATTTTTTAAAATTTGCAGAAAAGCGTAGAAATAGTATCATCATCTTGCTTGTTTCTTATATCAGCGTTGATACTGTTGTAACGCCTTTAAAGCTTGGTGTGAGTGATTATATACAAAAGCCTTTTATGATAGAAGAACTTTTGCGTAAAATCAAACACCATCAGTATTTTAGAGCCTTAGAGCAATCAAATCAATCCTATCTTGCCTATATCAACTCAAAGTTAAGTGAGGCTAAAATTTCTCATTTTGACTATAAAAAAATCAAGCTTCCTTTGATCTTGAAAACACGCAAGCAAATTAATGCTGATTTTTTTGCTTTTCATTATGCAAAGGCTCATGAATTGTTTTTAAATTATATTAATCTTGAAAATATTTCAAATTTAGATAATCTTTTTCAACGCTACAAAGAAAATAATTTATATTTTTTAGATAAATTTCAAAGCCTTAAAACTGAGGATCAGCAAAGAGTTCTTTTAGAAAGTAAAAAAAGAAATGTTTTGATTTTTAGTGATGAAAAGATTGAACATGCGGATATACATACGCTTGAGCTTAGTCATGATGATAAAAATCCAAAAGAGAAAAATGAAATTCTTACTATTGATGAGTATGTTAAATTTATTATTGTAAATTATCAAAGTGTTTTTCCTGATACGGATTTGTCGAAAAAACTAGGGATTTCACGCAAATCTTTATGGGAAAAAAGGAAAAAATATGGACTCACAAAGAAAAAATAAAAATATCATCTTGCAAAAAAGCGAATATGAGCTTTTATGCCTCATAAAAGAGCAAATGCTTGGAACTTGCACGCGTTTGATCAATGAAAAAGAAAAAGATGAATTTATAAAATATGGAAAAATAGACGGCAAAAAAGCTCCTTATGCACTAACCTTTGCTCCTAAATTTGATGATAGGGTTGTTTTGCATGCAAGAAAGGGCGATATTTTAAACCTTGTCTGTGAGGGAAGAGTCGTTGGAGAGCTAAAACTTGAAAGCAAATTTAAAAACAATAAACAAGTTACTAATATCTTTGAACCTCATATTTGCTCCCTTGATAATGTCGGTAAAATTTGTATCAGTGGAGAATTTGAAATTTTTGATTCTCATATCAAAAAAATTAAAGAGGAATTTAACGAGGTCAAACAAAGGCTTAATGCCCAAAGAATCACTGCTTTAGTAACAAGCTTAGATCCTTTACACAGGGGTCATGA
This sequence comes from Campylobacter sp. MIT 99-7217, assembly GCF_006864365.1. Lineage (NCBI taxonomy): Bacteria > Pseudomonadati > Campylobacterota > Epsilonproteobacteria > Campylobacterales > Campylobacteraceae > Campylobacter > Campylobacter sp. MIT 99-7217. The sequence goes on along the minus strand of NZ_QHLJ01000004.1, from coordinate 81,611 downwards.
GCGTATTTTTAGTTGGACCATTGATAAGGCTGATTTGGTTGTTATTTTTTTAATAGAATCTTATGAAGAAAATGGCTTTGATTTTGAGCTTAAAAAAGCGTATCTTGATCAAGTTATACAAAATTATTTTCCTCATGAACATATTTTTGTTTTTCCTTTAAGACATATTGATATCTTTCACGCCCATCTAAATCCAGCACTTGAGGGTGTTATTGCTAAAAGTTTGGGCTGTTCTAAGATGATAGTTGGACAAAATCACACGGGACTTGGCATGCACTATGATCAAAATCAAGCCAAAACTATACTTGATGAATTTGCTAGGGATTATGGGATAGAGGTTGTCATTTTGCCTGAGTTTGTTTTTTGTGAAAAATGTAAAATTTTAGTCAGTACCAAATCCTGCCCACACGGAGCGCATCATCATGCTAAATTTAATGCAAGGTCTTTAAAAGAGCTTCTAAGGCATGGGATCATTCCCCCAGCAATTTTTATGAGAGAAGAGGTCTCATCAATCATTTTGAGTCAAATTTTTCCAAATCGCTTTAAAAATATGCAAAGAATTTATAATGACTTGTTTCCAACAGGAGCTATCTTGGAACACAAGAAAGATGAAGAATTTTATGGTCAGCTTTTAAGGCTTCATCAAGCTCATTTTGTGGTATAAAATGCAAAAATTATTTTTAACTTTTTTTTATTCAGGTTGCGTAAGTAAGGCTCCTGGCACTTTTGGAACGCTAGTAGCTTTGATCCCTGCTTTTTTTATCATCAAATACTTAGGCATTCAAACCTTATTTTTGCTTTCGTTTTTGATCTTTATAGCTTCTATTAGCGTGATTAATGAGTATGAAAAGGCAAGTGGGATACACGATGATAAACATATCGTCATTGATGAGGTGGCTGGAGTGTTTCTTGCTTTGGCTATTTTTGGAGAAAGTGTTTTTGCCTTTGTGCTTTCCTTTGTTTTATTTCGATTTTTTGATATCACAAAACCTTCTATCATCGGCAAGGTGGATAAAAAAGTCAAAGGTGGGCTTGGAGTAATGCTTGATGATATGCTTGCAGGACTTTTTGCAGGACTTTTGTCCGCTGTTATTTGCGGAATTTTACTTAAATTTGATCTTTTATTTTGGGATATAAAAATTCAAGATTTGTTTTAAGTTATTTTGAATTTATTTTGAAAATATATAAAATTTTGCTTAAATTAATTTAATTTTAATATTTTTTATATATAATTATCCTTTAAATTTCATTTTTTATTTTTGACAAAGGAAACAAATGGCAAACCACAAATCCTCTGAAAAAAGAGCAAGACAGACCATCAAAAAAACTGAAAGAAATAGATTTTACAGAACAAGACTTAAAAATATCACAAGAGCCGTTCGCGAGGCTGCTCAGTCAAATGATAAAGAAAAAGCTAACGAAGCTCTTAAAATAGCAAACAAAAGCATTCACGCAATGGTAAGCCGTGGCTTTTTGAAAAAACAAACCGCATCGCGTCGTGTTAGTCGCTTGGCTCTTTTAGTCAATAAAATTTCTTAGTCCTTAATGCTAGCTTCTAAGCTTGATCCTTTTTTTAAGCGTTATGAGGAGCTAAATGCTCTTCTTAGCGATTCTACTCTCGTCGCAGACATTGCGAAAATGACTGCACTTTCTAAAGAGCAAAAAAAAATAGAACCCATAGTTTTAAAAGCCAAAGAATATCTTTCTATCTTAAATCAAATCGAAGAAAATAAATCCTTACTCAGCGATGCTGAATTTAGCGATTTAGCCAAAGAAGAGCTTAAAAATTTAGAAGAGCAAAAACCCAAAATCGAAGAAGAGCTTAAAATCTTACTTTTGCCTAAAGATGAAAACGATGAAAGAAATATCTTTCTTGAAATTCGTGCAGGCACAGGAGGAGATGAGGCGGCTTTATTTGTTGGGGACTTACTTAAGGCATATACAAGATATGCTGAACTTCGTGGCTATAAAATGGAGATTGTAAGTTCAAGCGAGGGAAGTGCTGGAGGCTTTAAGGAGATTATCATTTTGATAAAAGGCGAGGGAGCTTACTCAAGGCTTAAATTTGAGGGCGGAACTCACCGCGTTCAAAGAGTGCCAGCAACTGAGTCTCAAGGTAGGGTGCATACCTCAGCTATAACAGTTGCTATCATGCCTGAGGTTGATGATATAGAAATTCAAATCAATCCAAATGAACTTAAAATCGATGTGATGAGAAGTAGCGGACATGGAGGACAAAGCGTAAATACCACTGATTCTGCCGTTCGTATCACGCATTTACCAACGGGACTTGTTGTTGTAAATCAAGACGGAAAAGATCAGCACAAAAACAAAGAAGCGGCGATGAAGGTGTTAAAAGCTAGGCTTTATGATATGAAAATGCAAGAGCAACAAGCCAAAGAAAGTCTAACAAGGAAGTCTCAGGTAGGAAGTGGGGATAGAAGTGAGCGTATTAGAACTTATAATTATCCACAAAATAGAATCAGTGATCATCGTATCAACCTAACGCTTTACCGCCTTGATGCGATAATGGAAAATGGCTTATTTGATGAGCTGATCGAGCCTTTGATCGCTCATTATCAAGCTTTGGCTTTGGAAAATGAAAATGAATAAAGGATTTTTATGAGAGTATTTTTGATCTTTATTACTATGTTTTTTCTTGCTTGTAGCTCGCAAAATAAAGACTGGCAAGCTTTGGAAAATTTACAGCCTAATGAGGGCGTGTCTTATGTTTTTGAGGGTAAGGTTGGTTCTAAAGAGTATGATTTGTATGTTGAAATTCTAAAAATTAAGGAAAATGTTTATTCTGTTGGAGCTAAATTTTCACAATTTGAAGGCTTTTTTGAAGGCTTTATGGACGAAAATAAAAGCTTTACTCTTGAAAATTTGTATTTACCTCAAAGTTTTCAAGGAAATTTTTATTTTGATGATGATATTTTAGGGTTAAAGGCAAAGCTTGATACTCAAGGTTTGATCTTTGATATGGATTTAAAATTAAGTGATAAAAAGCTTAATCAGCTTCATTTTATTAAACAAGATTTTGAGCAAGAAACCTTTATAAATGGGGAAAAATTATCTTTTCATAGGCAGGATAATTTTATATTTATACCATATAGTACAAAACTTGAAAAAGAAGCTGTTTCAAAGCTTAATACAAATTTATCCTTTAATGTTTCAAATTTGCAAGAGCTAAGACAACTTGCCCAAAAAGAGCAGGAGGATTTTTTTAAAGAGCAAGGTTTTTCAAATGAAAGTAATGTAGAATTTATCAATGATCATAAACTTTATTTTAGTGATGACAAGATTGCTTTATTTTTAGTTAATCAATACGAATATCTTGGCGGTAATCACGGCTTAAGCTTTATAGGTTCTAGGATATTTTCTTTGGAAAGTGGCGAGGAGCTTTCAAACTCAACAAAAGATCTATTTAAAGATACTCAAGATGAAATTTTTTTAGAATTTATTTTAAGATCCTTAGATGAAAAATATGGCTATGATTTAAATTATGATAATTTTGAGCTAACTCCTACTTTCTTTGTCGATGAGGAAGGGCTTGAGCTTGTGTGGCAACCTTACGAACTAGCTTCTTATGCTATGGGTCATATTAATCTTAGGCTTGGATTTAAGGAGCTTAAACCTTTTATTAATGAAAAAAGTCCTTTGGCTTATTTGTTTGAGTAAGTAGCAAACAGCATTGTAGCTTAAACTTGATTTAAAAAATTTTTGTTAGAATGCGTGTTTTTAAACTTTGGTTTATAGATGCTTTTTGACCAAGTTTTGCGGACTTTAAAAGTTTTAAAGATGAGAGGTTGCGTTTGCATAGTGTTATCGATGCTCAAGCTTTGATTGATTTAAAAATTCTTATTATTATTGCTGTGATTTTACTCACTTCGCCTTATATTGCAAATTTTTTGCGTTTGCCTATTTCAGCCACAGAGATTATTTTGGGGGCTATTTTTGGCTTTTTAGGTTTTGTTGGAGATAGCCAAAATTTTAAGCTTTTAGCCAATGTTGGTTTTTATTATCTTATGTTTATTGCTGGAATGGAGGTTAATTTAAAGCTTTTTTTTGGTATGAAAAAGAGTCTTTTTAGGCGTTCTTTGATTTATATTGCTTTGCTTTATCTTATTTCTGTTGGCTTGGTTAGCTTTTATGGAACGACTTATGTGTTCGTTGTTATTTTACCTGTGATGAGTGTGGGTTTGCTTTCGATTTTGTTTAAGGAATTTGGCAAGGATTGCGAGTGGCTTAATATCTCTATGATCGTAGCCACCTTGGCTGAAGTAGTAAGCATTATACTGCTTACCATTATGGGTGCTTTTTTGCAAGAAAATACTACTTTATGGCAAATCACACAAAATTTGCTTTACTTGGTTTTATTTTTAGCTTTTTGTTTATTGAGTTTCAAGCTTCTAAAAATCATACTTTGGTGGTATCCTCAGCTTAAAATCGTCTTAATGCCTTGGCAGGATAATAGTGAGAAGGATATAAGATTTTGTATGGCAATTTTTATTTTAGTGATTGTGATGATGATCGCAGCAAAACTTGAAATCGCACTTGGAGCTTTTGTTGCCGGATCTTTTATTGCTACTTTTTTTGATCACAAACACGATTTAGAACGCAAGCTTTCAAGTTTTGGATATGGCTTTTTAATTCCTGTATTTTTTATTTATATAGGTTCAACCTTTGAACTTGAGATGTTGTTTAATGTGGAGATTCTTGAAAACTCCTTCATTTTGCTTGTGGCTATGATAGGGTTAAGGGTTATTAGCTCTGGTGTTTTTCTCAAAAAATTAGGCGGTAGAAATACTCTTTTATTTGCTCTTAGTCATTCTATGCCACTTACCTTACTTATCGCTACAGCTACGCTAGCTTTAAGTGCAAAGCTTATCAGTGATGTATTGTATTCAACTCTTATTTTAACGGCTGTTCTTCAGGCTATAGTGGTAATGTGTTTCATCAAAATCGTAGCTAATGTTGAAAAAAGTAAGTAGAGTTACTTTTTTGCCCAAAAATTTATTTTTCATTTTAAATTTTCTGTATTCATAAGGCATTTTTTGCTATAATAAAAACAAAAAGGAGCAAAAATGTCAAATTCTGTAACACTCACAGACAATACTAACGGCAAAAGCTACGAATTTCCCGTTCTTGATTCAAGTGTAGGACCAAATGTTGTTGATATGTCAAGTTTTTATAAACAAACCGGTATGTTTTCATATGATGAGGGTTTGACTTCTACGGCATCTTGTAAGTCAGAGATAACCTATATCGATGGAGAAAAAGGTATTTTGATGCACAGGGGTTATCCTATCGAATGGCTTGCTGAAAATAAACTTTTTTTAGATGTGATTCATCTTTTGCTTTATAAAGAGCTTCCAAATCCACAGAGGTTTGAGTCTTTTAGATATGAGCTTAAGAAGCGTTCTTTTATCCATGAGGGCATGCATAAGCTTTTCGATGCTTTTCCTGATAATGCTCACCCAATGGCTGTTTTGCAAGCAGCTGTAGCTTCTTTAAGTGCTTTTTATCCTGATCATTTAAATATGGATGTTAAAGAAGAATACATGGAAATGGCAGCAAGGATAGTGGCTAAAATTCCTACCTTAGTCGCTACTGCTTATCGTTACAAAAACGGCTTTCCTATGGCTTATCCAAATTTAGATCGTGGATTTACAGAAAATTTCCTTTATATGCTAAGAACTTATCCTTATGATCATGTGGAGCTTCGTCCTATCGAAATAAAGGCTTTAGATACTGTTTTTATGCTTCATGCTGATCATGAACAAAACGCTTCAACTTCTGTTGTACGCGGAGTTGGTTCAACTCATGCTCACCCTTATGCATGTATTAGTGCAGGTATTGGTGCTCTTTGGGGTCATGCTCATGGGGGAGCAAATGAGGGCGTGATCCGTATGCTTGAAAGAATAGGCACTGTGGACAGGGTCGATGAATTTATTAAAAAGGCAAAAGATAAAAATGATCCTTTCCGTTTAATGGGTTTTGGACATAGAGTATATAAGAGCTTTGATCCAAGAGCAAAGGTGCTTAAGAAGCTAAGAGATCAGCTTATTGATGAAATTGGTATTGATACGAATTTGATCAAAGTTGCTTCTAGGATAGAAGAAATAGCTTTGAGTGATGATTATTTCGTCCAAAGAAATCTTTATCCAAATGTGGATTTTCATAGTGGTCTTATACTTAAAGCCTTAGGTATTCCAAATGAAATGTTTGCGACTTTGTTTGTTATCGGTAGAACGCCGGGCTGGATTGCACAGTGGATCGAACAAAAAGAACAAGAAGTTCTTAAAATTGTTCGTCCAAGACAGCTTTATCTAGGAAAAACACAGATGATATAAGCAAGGGTTAAAGCCCTTGCTAAGCTTTTTTCAGCACGAAAAGTTGCTCCTTTGTGCTGATATTTCTCTGCCTTAAATTTCTACTTGCTCTAAAGGTTGGATAGTCTTGTTCTAAAACAAAGCATTTTCCAAGCTTGTTAAGCCTTTTTTCAAAGCTTTCTTTTTTTACAAAGCCCTCGCAATTATAACTTAGCAAAATAATCTTTGCCTTTAAGCTTAAAATAAGCTCAAAAAGCACATCTTCAGCAAATTTAGCCTTATTAAAGGCGCTTCTATTCCAGTTTTTTGGTATGCCAGATACCCTTGAAAGCTCCTTTGGTTCTTTATAATTAGCGATTAGATTGAGCATAAAATAATTTGAGCTGTAAGGATGCTGATTATAAGGAGGATCAAGATAGATAAGATCAAATTTTTGAAGTTCTTTTGCAAGGGCTAAGACCTCTTTTTGCTCCACCCTAAACTCACAATTAAAATTTGAAAAAATGGGCTTTTTAAGGCTCATTTGCCCCTTTATACGCTTTAAGGCATTTTGAGCCTCGCCTCCAAATTTACCAAGACCTCTTTTATCCTTGTAAAAGCCTTTGAAAACCCCGCCTGTGTTTGCATGAACGCTTGCTTCATAAATCAAAGGGGCGATGAAAAAATGAGCTAAATTTAAGGGCACAATTTTATCTATATTTTGCCTCATACTATCTAAAAACATAGCATTTTTGCTGGTGTAAAAAACCCTTTCATTCGCCCTTATAGCCTCATCATCTTTTGGAGCATAAAGCCTTGAGATAAAGCCCTTTTCAAGCACTAAATTTTCATTTAATTTTTGATGATAAAAATCAAGCTCTTGGTCTAAATTTTCGTTTTTATTTTCCAAATAACAAAGATTAATAAGCCTTGAATAAGCCTCCAAATCATTAGCCAAAATAAAGCTAGAATGTGCCTTTGCAAAGCGGCTTACTATGCCTGAGCCACTGAAAAGATCGCCAAAAATGAGCCTATCTTTTTTAAGCTCTTTTTTAGCATACAAAAAGCCCTTAGCTAAAAAATCAAGCAAGGCTCTTTTATTGCCCAAATAAGTGATGATTTGTTCTTTTAAAAAGGCTGGATTTTCTTTCATTAGGTTTGAGTACAACCAATGGGTAATTTTTTATGCTCTTCTTTAAATTTTTTAATAATAATATTTTCAGCCTTTTTGCTTGGAGGATAAGAATCAGTAAAGCTTTGTCCAAAGATAATATAAGTAGGCTTTGGAGGAAAAAAGGCATAAACTTCAACAAGTTCATTTATACTCAATAAACTTTGTAAGACAAAATAATTTGTAGTGGAGTTGGTGCCATTTATCCTATATTCTACCTTACCACAATTATAACTTTGGATTCTACCCTTGATATTTGTAATTGATTGCCCTATTTTAAAAATCTTATTTTTAATAACAAAGATATAAACAAAGCCCTTTTCTTTACATTTTTGCTCATCTAAAATCTCTATATCAAGTCTTTCTTGGTCTTTATTAGGCCTTAGATTGCAAATATGTATAAACTCGTTTTTAAGTTCAAAACTATCGAAATTTATCTCTTTTTCAAGCTGGTCTAAATTTTTAATGGGAACTATGTTTTTATTTTTTGCTTTTGCCACTGTAATACACCTCGTTAAATTTGTCAATAAAGCTTAATTCTTCCTTGCTTAAGCTAAAACTACTTCGTAGAGGAAAATTTTGCAAGATTCTAACATTATTAAAATTTCCATATCTTGTAATATTATTTAAAAACCTATATACAGGCTCATCAAGCTCTTCTTTAATCCTTTTAGCCTCAGGCAAATCTTTACATCTTATAAAGGCTATGGATTGAGTCATTCCACATTCATCTATAAAACTTTCATATTGATTGGTTAAAGAGATAAAAACCTTATATCCATTTTGATATTTATGTTCTTTTTTTGAATAAACCGTTTGAGAGGGAGTGTGTATGATCTTATATTTAAATTTTTCATCTTTAATAGGGCTTAAAAAAGCTTTTTGAGTATATTTATGTAAATTGCTACTTGTTTGGATTTTATATTTTGGAAGAGTTTTATCATTTAGGGTTTTATTGATAATGCTTCTTACTAAATTCGAATAATATAAGGGTATAAAATTGATATTTTTATCCAAAAATACAACCTGTTCATCTTTAAAAACATAATGATTTCTTACCTTGAAAGATTTTTGATTTGGTATTTTTTGAAGCAAAAACCATGTAAAAGACGAGCCAACTTTTGGGAAATATTTTTTAGCACCATTAATATCTAATACTATAAATTGATACTTGCAAAGTTCTTGCGGCAAGGTGTTTCTATCAGCAAAGCTCATCCAATTATTTGGCACTATAAAAAGTATATAGCCTCCATCTTTAGTTAAACTTAAAGCCTTTTTTATAAAATCCCTGCTTAAATTATGATTTTTAGAAACCCTTTTGCCCTGATTAAATTTAGCATAAGGAGGATTTGAAACAACTAAATCATAGCTTGGAGCCTCGTTAAATTCTAAAAAATCCTTCACGCTAAGATTAATATCATTTCCAAAATAAGCCTTTAAATTTTGAATTCTTTTTTGATTAATTTCATTAAAATATAAATTTTTTAATTCGGTTTTTAAAACTGCATAAGCGTGAAAATTTCCATTCCCACAACAAGAATCTAAAATTTTTAAATCCTTTTTATCCCAAAAAGCTTCAGGCAAAGAATCAAACATTTCTTTCACGCAGTCCATAGGGGTGCAAATATCATTGGAATTTTCAAAATGATTTGTATCTAAATTTAAGGCGTCAAAATAATTTTTAATTTCATTAAAATTATTAAGCATAATTAGCCTTTTTCAAGTCCTCTTTGGTACTACAAGCATATTTACATAACGGCCTTCAAAATTTGGCTCTTTGTCCCTGCTAGCCACATTTTCTATCATAGTCCAAATTTTTTCTAAGATAGCCACACCTGCTTCAGGATTTGCCATTTCACGCCCCTTTAAAAAGACGCGAAAACGCACATGTTTTCCCTGCTCTAAAAACTCCAAAGCGTGTTTTACCTTATAATTGATATCATTTTGAGCGATTTTTATGGAAAGTTTGATTTCCTTTATATCGATAACCTTTTGTTTTTTCTTTGCTTCTTTTTGTTTTTTTTCTTGCTGATAGCGAAATTTACCAAAGTCCATGATCTTACAAACAGGAGGCTTGGCATCAGGGGCTATCATGACTAGATCAAGCCCTAGGCCATTTGCTATATCAAGTGCTTCATCACTACTAATAATCCCATAAACCTTGCCATCATCGCCTATACAGCGGATCTCATCTGCTCTTATTTCTTCGTTGAGCAAAACTTCTTTTTCCTTACTCAAAAATGCACCTCATTTAATTTCTCCTTTACTAAAGTTAAAAACTCAGCTAAGCTAAGATTTTTTTGTTCCTTAGCCCTTCTATCCCTTAAAGCAACGCTTTTTTTAGCCACTTCCTCATCGCCTAAAACCAAGATCATCGGCAGTTTTTGCTTTTCAGCTGTGCGGATTTTCTTAGCCAAACTTTCATTTTTATCATAAATTTCACTATCTACGCCCATAAACAAAAGCTCTTTTTTAATCTCCTTTGCATAAGCCAAATGAGCCTCGCTAATAGGCACGATACCCACCTGAGTAGGTGCTATGAAAAAAGGAAACTCCCCAGCACAGTGTTCTGTCAAAATGCCTATAAAGCGTTCAAAAGAACCTAAAATAGCTCTGTGAAGCATGACAGGTCTTTGTCTTGAATTATCAGCTGCGCTGTATTCAAGCTCAAAGCGTTCAGGCAAGTTAAAATCAACTTGCACCGTGCCACACTGCCATTTTCTTTTTAGTGCGTCTGTGATTTTTATATCAATTTTAGGACCATAAAAAGCGCCGCCACCCTCATCAATGCCGTATTTAAGCCCCTGCTCATCAAGAGCTTCTTTTAAAGCCCTTGTAGCTTGCTCCCAAATTTCATCACTTCCTATAGCCTTTTGAGGCTTGGTTGAAATTTCCATTTCATAGCTAAAGCCAAAGGCTTTCATCAAGGAACTTACAAAGTCTAAAATTTCAAGCACAAGCTCTTTAATCTGGCTTGGCATACAAAAAATATGTGCATCATCTTGAGTGAATTCACGCACCCTAAAAAGTCCGTGCAAGACCCCGCTTTTTTCGTGGCGATGAACCACGCCGTATTCAAAGTATTTTATAGGAAGATCGCGGTAACTCCTAAGCTCGCTTTGATAAATTTTAAGATGACCCACGCAGTTCATGGGCTTAATGCCGTATTCTTGCTCATCAATTTGAGTAAAATACATATTTTCTTTATAATTTTCATAATGACCGCTGATTTTCCAAGCCTCAGCCTTTAAAAGCTCAGGACCACGAACAGGCTCATAGCCTCTTAAGCGGTGAATTTTATACAAAATATGCTCAAGCTTTGAACGCATTCTTGCTCCAGCATTTAGCCAAAGCGGCAAACCTCCGCCAATTTGTTCATCAAAAGTAAAAAGCTTAAGCTCATTTCCAAGCTTTCTATGATCTCTTTTTTTGGCTTCTTCCATGACAAAAAGGTATTCTTTTAAGCTTTCTTTATCCGCAAAGGCTGTGCCGTAAATTCTTGTAAGCATTTCTCTTTTTTCATCGCCTCCAAGATAAGCCCCTGCTATCCTTGTAAGCTTGAAAAATCTTAAATATTTTGTATTTGGCACATGAGGACCGCGACAAAGATCCTCAAATTCAGCTTGTTTATAAATGCCAACTTGCCCTTCAGGAATGCGAAGCATAACCTCTTGCTTTAAATCATCATCTTTAAATTTAGCCTTAGCTTCTTCCTTGCTAATGCTGTATTTTTCGATGTTTATCTTAGCTTCGGCTAGCTCTTTCATCTTTTTTTCGATTTTTTCTAAATCCTCTTGGCTGATCTTGTGCGAAACCCTAAAATCATAATAAAAGCCATCTTCTATCACAGGACCCACGAAAAATTTAGCCTCAGGATACAAGCTTTTAATGGCTTGTGCCATCAAATGTGCGCAAGAATGGCGGATCACCTCAAGACTTGCTTCATCATTGCTAAAATAAATGGGTTCGTAGTTATTAGAATTGCTGTAAGAGCCTATGCTTTGTGTATCGATGATTTTATCACTATCTTTGTAAGCGATGATGTCTTTCATATAAGTTTTTTTGAACTCCTAGTTTTTAAAAATAAACATAATTTTAACTTGAAAGGCTTAAGATTTTTTTAAATTTAGTCTCTTTTTAGGAAAAAAGGCTAAATTTTCATTTTATTCTTTGTTAAGCACGCTTTCAAGCCAAATTTTATAAGCCTTATTTGCTTTTTTTGGCTTGAGTGTAAGAATTTGAGGCGTTTCATAAGAATGAAGTTTTATGATAAGCCTTTTTACTTCCTTGCAAAGCCTTTTTGTTGTCTTTATGCTAAGTAATATTTCTTTATCATGACAAAGTTTGTTTTGCCACAGATAAGAACTTTTGATTTTACTGCTTTGAACGCAAGCTACAAGGCGTTTTTCAAGTAAAATTTGAGTGATTTTCTCTGCTTCTTCTTTGCTTGAAAAAGTTGTTTTTATGATACGAATTTTCATTTAATTTCCATAAATTTTCTTAAGATTTGCTAAATTTGCACTTGCATGCAAAAGCAGGCAATCAGCCACCACCAAACGCACCATAGCATTCACAACAACGCTTCCTCTTACTCCCACACAAGGATCGTGTCTGCCTTTTAGCTCGCAGATGACATTTTCGCCGTATAAATTTGAACTTTCTTGAGGTAAAAATATCGAGGGTGTAGGCTTAAAATAAGTCTTAAGCTCTATATCTTCGCCGTTACTTAAGCCCCCTTGCAAGCCTCCTGAGTGATTGCTTAAAAAGGTATTATCCCTCATCAAGTCATTATTTTGAGAGGCTCTAAGGCGACTTGAGTTTATGCCCTCGCCTATTTCTACAGCTTTTACGGCATTTATCCCCATTAAAGCGTGAGCTAGCTTACTTTCAAGCTTATCATATAAAGGCTCTCCAAGTCCTTTTTTTAAATTTTTTACCCTTGTAAAAACACTCGCACCTACGCTATCTTTAGCATTTCTTGCATTTAAAATTTCTTCTTTAAATTTTTCTTCTAAATTCGTATCAAGAGCAAAAATTTCGCTTTTGCTTGCGTTTTCAAAGTCAAATTCTTCATTTTTCAAGGCTGAAACACAAGTTCCAACCCCAAAAACCCCACTCAAAACGCTGATATCAAATTCTTTTAAAAGCATGGCTGCTACAGCTCCAGCTGCTACTCTAGCTACACTTTCTCTAGCACTTGCACGCCCACCACCTCTATAATCCCTAACGCCATATTTATGAAAATAAGTAAAATCCGCATGTGAGGGACGAAAAATATCCTTGATATTTTCATAGTCTTTGGAGTGCTGGTTTTCATTATAAACAACGATAGCTATGGGCGAACCCGTGCAAATCCCATCAAAAACCCCACTTAAAACCAAAGCTTCATCACTTTCCTTTCTTTGTGTGGCAAATTTATTAAGCCCGGGTCTTCTTTTATCAAGCTCAGCTTGCAAAAAATCAAAGTCAAATTTAAGCCCAGCAGGAATGCCATCAATCACGCAACCTACTGCCTTTCCGTGTGATTCTCCAAAACTTGTAAATTTAAGCCTCGTTCCAAAGGTATTCATAAAACTCCTAACTTTTCAAGTGTGATTTTAGCACATTCTTGTTGTGCTTCTTTTTTGCTATTTGCAATAGCCCTTGCCATTTCTTTGCCATTGATTTTTAGTGCGATTTCAAATTGTTTTTGATGATCAGGTCCAAAAGCACGCACAAGCTCATAATCAGGCGTTCCAGCCATAAGAGCTTGGGTGTGTTCTTGAAGTTTTGTTTTATAATCTTTTAGCAAGTGATGAGCGTCAATTTGAGGAAAATTTTTCTCAAGCAAGTCTAAGATGATCTCTTTTACTTTTAAAAAGCCAGCCTCTAGGTAAATGGCTGCGATAATGGCTTCAAAACAATCAGAAAGTATAGAAGCTTTCGTTCTTCCTCCATTATTTTCCTCAGCATTTGACATAAAGATAAAATCCCCTAAGCAAAGATTATTAGCTATTTGCGTGAAAGATTTTTCATTTACAAGTGCAGCTCTTAGCTTGGATAAATCGCCCTCATTTTGGTGTTTAAATTTATGAAACAAAAACTCCCCCACGATGAGATCTAAAACCGCATCGCCTAAAAACTCAAGCCTTTCGTTGCTGTAAGGTTTTTTCATACTTTTGTGCGTCAAAGCTCTAGTTAAAAGCTCTTTGTCTTTAAATTTATAGTTTATATTTTTTTCAAGCAGGCTAAAATCTTTCATTCATTTTCCTTTGTTTTGGCTAAATTTAAAGCCGCAGTTCTTGCTAAAAAATCACACCTTTCATTTTCATCATGTCCGTTGTGTGCTTTTATCCAAAAAGCTTTGATATGGTGTGTTTTGGCAGCTTCTAGGTATTCTTTCCATAAAGAAACATTTTTTTTGCCCTTAAAATCCTTTTTTATCCAGCCTTCAAGCCATTCATTGATACTTTGCACCATTAAATTTGAGTCCGTAAAAAGTGAAATTTCGCAAGGTTCTTTCAAGGCTTTTAAAGCCTCTATGATAGCACGAAGTTCCATTTGGTTATTTGTCGTATCAGCTTGTGCGCCAAAGCCTTCTTTTTCGTTGTTTTTATAACGCAAGATATAAGCCCAGCCTCCAAAACCCGGATTTTTAAGACAAGAGCCGTCTGTATAAATTTCAATTTTTTTCATCATCTCTTAACTCATAAAAAATTTGACATTTGTTAAATTCATAGCAAATTGGGCAGTGATAAAAAAAGATAGGCATTTGATTTTTGCACTCCTTGCACATATAAGAAAAACTTAGCCTTGCTTTGAAATTATTATCTTTTAAAATTTTAAGCATTTTAAGTTTTGAGTTTTTAAATACAAGGGCTTTATTTTCTTTTGTTAGATGAAGAGCGCAAAAAAGCTCATAGTAGTTTTGATCATTTATAAAAATCGCTTCCTTTCTTCTGTAAAGCAAATCCACGATGAGATCAAACCGAACAAAGATATCAAATTTATAATTTTCAAAAATAAATCGTTTTAAAATTTCATATTTCAAATCAAGCTTCAAGCTCTCATCAAGCTTTTCTTGCTCGCTTTTTTTACCCTCTTTGATCATCAAGGCTTTAGCGAAGTTTTTTTCATCTTCCACATCAAAACCAAGCTCAAATAAGCATTCTAAAACCTCTAAAACTTCCTTGTATTGTTTAAGTCTAAGATAGACTATGCGAAGAAGTTTTAAGGACTTTTCATTGCGAGGACGGATTTTAAGGGCATTGAGCAAGACCTCAACGCTTCTTTGCAAAAAACCAGCCTTAAAATAAACCTGCGCAAGATCGTAAAACAAAAGCTCTTGTTCGTCTTTATCCTTAGTTTTTTCTAAGGCGATGAGGTAAATTTGCGTTGCTTTTTCAAATTCCCCACTTTTGGTAAAAACAGTGGCTAAAAAGATGAGATTGTTAAGACTAAGGCTACTTGCTCTTAAAAGATCTTTGTGGGCGTTGTTGATCTCAAATTGTTTGATGAAATTGTTGATATTTTTAGCCTCATCTTTAATCGCAAACATTTTATAAAAATAATGTCCCAAAGCCACAAACAAAATCAAGGCTATCAGTACGATGAGTCCTACGACAGGATCGCGGTATTCTACAAAGAAAAAATCCATTTTGCTTCTTTTAATATCTCAAATTTAAGTCAAATTATACTAAAACTTTATATAATTTTATCAATGATTTCAAAAAGAAGTATAGAAGAGCTAAGATCAAAGGCTGACATCGTTGATGTGATTTCTCATTTTGTGGAAGTGAGAAAGCAAGGTGCAAGCTTTGTTTGCGTGTGTCCCTTTCATGATGATAAAAATCCAAGCATGCATATTAATCAGATCAAAGGCTTTTATCATTGCTTTGCTTGTAAAGCAGGCGGTGATGTTTTTAAATTTGTCCAAGATATAGAGCGAAGTTCTTTTTCTGAAGCTGTGGAAAAAGTGGCTTCATGGAGTAATTTTTCCCTTGTTTATACAAGCGAAAAAAAAGAAGACACAAGGTCCTTTTTACATATCTTGCCCCTACTTAATGCCTTTTATAAATCCCAGCTTGTCAAACACCAAGAAGCTTTGAGGTATTTATATGCAAGAAATTTAGATGATGAGGACATAAAAAAATTTGAGCTAGGTTTTGCTCCAAGCAACGAAGAAACTCTAAGACTTTTAAGAAATGAAAATATAGATTTTAAAGATGCCCTTGAAGTAGGAGCGATCAAGCAAAAAAATCCTCATGAAGTGTATGCTAGCTTTATACAAAGAATTTCTTTTCCCATTTACGATCATAAGGGCTTGCTGATAGGCTTTGGAGGTAGGACTTTAAATGCTGAAAATATGGCTAAGTATGTAAATTCTCCACAAAGCCGTCTTTTTGATAAATCTCGCATTTTATACGCCTTTCATCTTGCTAAAGATGAGATCATCAAAAAAAAAGAAATGATCATTTGCGAAGGCTATATGGACGCTATTGCCTTTCATAAAGCTGGACTTAAAAACGCCGTAGCTGTGCTTGGAACAGCTCTTACTAAGGATCATTTACCTCTTATCAAAAGGCTTGAAAGCAAGGTCATACTTTGCTTTGATAGCGATGAAGCAGGGCTTAATGCTGCCTTAAGATCAGCTCATTTGCTAAGTCTTCATAAGATCGATGGCAAGGTTGTGATCTTAAAGGGCGGAAAAGATCCAGCCGAGCTTGTAAGCAGTGGGCAAAGCAAGGCTTTGTTTGATATGCTTGATATGGGTATAGAGCTTGGAGAGTTTTTTATAAGGCAAAGTCTTTCTAAGATGAGCTTAAATACAGCTCTTGAAAAGCAAAATGCCCTTGAGCTTATCCAAAAATACACCTTTTTGCTCGAACCCCTTGTAGCGCAAACTTATACGAGCTTGGTTGCAAATTTACTTGGCGTTGAATCAAATTTCATCAAGCTAGTACAAAAACAAAAATCAAGCCCCAAGCTTTTAAGCTCAAAGCCTGAAAAAATAAATTTAGAAAAGCTCAATCTAGCCGAGTTTGAAATTTTTAAATTCTTATACGAAAACAAAAGCTATCAACAATTTTTTTTACAAATCAGCGATACTGCTTGCTTTAAACATAAAAATACCTTAGAAAAGGTGCTTGATCAAGCTGGGATTGAAGATAGTTTGATACGAGAAATGCTTGAGTTTGAAAGCATACAGGCTTTAAAAACAAGAACGCAGTTTTTTCTAGCTATTTGCAAGATCAATCTTGGCTTTTTAAATAGAATTTCAAATTTAAGCTTTAGCTTGGGACTTAAAAAACAAATGTATATTTTTTTGGATAAAAACAGCGACAAAATGAGAAAAAAATTCAATGAAGAAGAGGAGTTTTTAACCTTTTTTCTTCAAAGCCTCATTTTTATCAAGCAAGAAAAAGATGAATCAAAGCTAAGTGAAATTTGGCGGCGTTTTCAAAAATATGATTTTGATCTTAGTATAAATGAGAATTTTTAGACAAAGGCTTTTGTTTTTCGTGTTTTTAAAGTCAAATTTTAGATAAATGAGCTACAATTAACAAATTTAAGGGGTGCATTATGTTTGATGAAATTCGTTTTAATACCATAGAAAGACTTCCAAACTATGTTTTCGCAGAAGTAAATGCGATCAAAATGGCTGCTAGAAGAGCAGGCGAGGATATCATAGACTTTTCTATGGGAAATCCTGACGGCAAAACGCCTCAACACATCATCGACAAACTTTGCGAAAGTGCGAACAAAGACAAAACTTCCGGGTATTCTGTCTCGGCTGGGATTTTTAAGCTCCGCCTTGCAGCTTGTAATTGGTATAAAAGAAAATACGGCGTCGAGCTTGATCCTGAAAGCGAAGTGGTGGCGACTATGGGAAGCAAGGAAGGCTTTGTAAATTTAGCAAGAGCTGTTATAAATCCCGGCGATGTAGCCATAGTGCCAACTCCTGCTTATCCTATCCATACTCAAGCTTTCATCATCGCTGGGGGCAATGTTACAAAAATGGGCTTAGAGTATAATGACAAATTCGAGCTTGATGAAAACGCTTTTTTTGAAACACTTAGCAAAACGCTTAATGAAAGCATTCCAAGGGCTAAATTTGTAGTCGTAAATTTCCCTCACAACCCTACCACCATAACGGCTGAAAAAAGCTTTTATGAAAGGCTTGTTGCCTTGGCTAAAAAAGAAAGATTTTATATCATCAGCGATATAGCTTACGCAGATCTTACTTTTGAGGACTATAAAACGCCTTCTATCTTGGAGATCGAGGGTGCAAAAGATGTAGCTGTGGAAACTTACACCCTTTCAAAGTCTTATAATATGGCTGGCTGGCGTGTGGGCTTTGTCGCTGGTAACAAAAGGTTAGTGGCAGCTTTGAAAAAGATAAAATCATGGTTTGACTATGGCATGTATACGCCTATACAAGTAGCAGCGACCATAGCCTTAGACGGACCTCAAGAATGCGTTGAGGACATAAGAAGCACCTATGCTAAAAGGCTTGATGTCTTGCTTGATGCCTTTGATAATGCTGGTTGGAGCTTAAAAAAGCCTCGTGCAAGCATGTTTGTATGGGCAAAGCTCCCACCAAGCAAAATGCACCTTAAAAGCCTTGAGTTTTCAAAACAGCTTTTACAAAAGGCAAGTGTGGCAGTAAGTCCCGGACTTGGCTTTGGCGAGGCTGGCGATGAGTATGTAAGAATAGCTCTAATAGAAAATGAAAACCGCATCCGCCAAGCTGCTAGAAATATCAAGAAGTATTTGAAAGAATAAGGCTTAAATTTAAGCCTTTGAAATTTAAAAGGCTTTATGTCCTATAGGTATAGGCAAAAGCCACCACCTAGAATACGCACTTTTAGCTAGTTCGTTATAATCTTTTGCAAGTTCGTTGTATTCATCAATAAGCCTTGAGTATTGATTATAACTTATCTCATCGATTTTTTTGTATTTGTCCGCTAAAAGTTCGTATTTTTCTATCTGTTCTTTTAAAATTTCCATTTCATTTTCCATTGCTTCGCATTTTTTCACATCATTATAATGATAAAGCTCTTGAGCTGCATAAATAATAAAATTAAGAATGACAAAGCCAAAAAGCGTAGCAAGTAAATTTTTCATTTAGCTACTCAATACTCACACCAAGAAGTGCCAAAAAAGACCTTAGCCCTTTCTCCGTCGCTTGATTTATAGTAGCCTACGTTGCCATACTCATAACCAAGATTTCCATACTCGCATTTTTCAAGAGTAAAATACTTACCATTTATAAAATAAGCCTTGCTTTGTGCTATAAAAATTAGCACTAAACTTGATATAAATAAAATTTTTTTCATTTTTTATTCCTTTTTTGAAATTTTTCATATAATTCCTCATCTAGTAAAGGACATTTTTGTGCGAAAGTTTCAAAGGAAAACTCATTTTTTGGCATACCGATTAAAAATACAGCTTCCATTGCTTTTCTTTGCACCTTTTGTCCTTGCACCGTGTCATATTCATTAAGCAATCTTGTGCCATAGCCTACATATTTAGCCCTTAAAACCTTAGCTACTTCTAAGGCTTCTTGTGCTTCGCCATAAAAATTAGAAGCATAACTTGATATTCCTATAAGAATATATTCGTATCTTTTTGAGAAATTATTAGGAGGAATAAATTCTTTTCCATTATCTACCGAATTTACAAGCATAGGTTCTTCTCCTGCTTGTAAAAATAGCTCTGGCATATTTTTATAACATTCTTTTAAAGAATCAGCAAGATAAAAAGACTCATAAAATTTAACAAAGCCACTATTTTTGTATTCATAACTTGCATTTGGATTTATATGAGGATTAAAACTAGGCTCATTTGATTTCTTGTAAGAATTAGGCTCATCTAAAATAGAACAACCCAACAAACAAAAAACCACAAAAATACTAAAGACCCTTAATAATTTTTTCATTTCTACTCCTTGCAAATTTAAAAACTTGATTATACGAAATTATTTCTTATTATTTTATAAATTTACGACTTATTGTCTTAGTTTGCTTTAAAGAAAAATTCTAATAAATTTTTAAAAAATTCAAGGCTATAAACTAATGAAATATACTCAAAGAGATAAAGCAAGAATTCTTAAAATCACCACAAGGACACTACAACGCTACAAATACACTAAACCTGAGCTTTTTGCCATTATCGAAGCTGGTTTTAAGATGCTTGAACGAATAGAAGAAGACGAGCTTTGCGATAAAGAAATTAAAGATTTAATCAAGACTATCAAAGGCTAAGAAGCAAAAGCAAAGCTAGGTTTTGTTTTTTATGCTAAAATACGCCTAGAAATTCCCATAAATTTAAGGCATATCATGCAAAAAGAACTAAAAATCGCCCTTTTAGGCTATGGAGTCGTAGGAAGTGCCGTTGCTAAGGCACTGATAGAAAATGAAAAGATCATCAAGGCTAGATGTGGAGTGAGCATAAAGCCTGTGATAGCTCTTGCCAAAAGCAAGAAGCCAAATGCTTTAGTTCCCATAAGCACGGATATAGAAGAGGTGATAAACCGAGATGACATAGACATTTTTGCTGAGCTTATGGGAGGCATTGAAACGCCTTTTGAGATAGTAAGTAAGCTTTTAAAGCGTAAAAAAGCCGTCGTAACAGCAAACAAAGCCATGCTAGCCTATCATCGCTACGAGCTTGAAGCCTTAGCAAAGGATAGTTTTTTAGGCTATGAAGCAAGCGTTGCAGGTGGCATTCCTATCATCAAGATCTTAAAAGAAGGGCTAAGTGCGAACAATATCCTAAGCCTAAAAGCCATACTCAATGGCACAAGCAACTTCATCTTAAGTGCGATGAGTAAAGGTGGGGTAAATTTCAAAGACACACTTCAAAAAGCACAAAACCTAGGCTATGCTGAGGCTGATCCAAGCTTTGATATAAAGGGCTTTGACGCTGCACACAAGCTTTTGATCCTTGCAAGTATAGCTTATGGGGTTAGGGCAAAGCCTGAGGATATTTTGATACAAGGTATCGATGAAATCGGGGCTGAGGATATGTATTTTGCAAGTGAATTTGACTATACGATCAAGCTTTTGGGCATAGCTAAGGCACAAAAAGACAAGGTCGAACTTCGCGTTCATCCTTGCTTGATCCCTAAAGATGAAATGCTTGCAAAGGTAAATGGCGTGATGAATGCGATCAGTGTTGGCGGGGATATGCTTGAAGAAAGCCTTTATTATGGTGCTGGAGCTGGGGGAAATGCCACGGCAAGTGCTGTAATAAGCGATCTTATGGAATTTGCAAGGACAAACAAGCAAAAATCAGTGCTTGGCTTTGTTAGTGAGCTTTCTTATACCTTAGTGCCAAAAGATGAAATTTGCACAAAGTATTATCTAAGGCTAAAGGTGGAGGATAAGATCGGCGTTTTATCTAAGATCACGCAGCTTATGAGCGAAAATGCTATATCAATCGATAGCTTTTTACAAAAGCCAAAACAAGATGAAATTTACAGCACCTTGTTTTTTACCACACATCACACCTTTGAAAAAAGCGTTCAAAATTTCCTTGCAATTCTAAAAAAACAAGAATTTATGAAAGCTGAGCCTTTTATGATACGCATTGAGCAGTAAATGGGACTTAAAGAGTATTTGAGTGGAATTTTGGGCGAGGATAAGGCTTGTAAGTTTTTAAAGCAGAACAAATTTGAGATCTTGGAGAGGAATTTTCATTCTAAATTTGGAGAAATTGATATCATCGCTAAAAAAGATGAAATTTTGCATTTCATAGAAGTAAAATTTACGCAAAATGACTATGAAGTTAGCGAGCGTTTGGACGCAAAAAAGTATGAAAAACTTTTAAAGACTATTGATTTTTACATGCTAAAACACGGCTTTAAGTGGGATTTTCAGCTTGATTTGATCTGTATAGAAAAAAATAGGATAGATTTTAGAGAAAATATCACTTTTTAAGTTTATATTTTGCTTTTTTGGTTTAAAATATGATTTCAAATTAATTTTAAAGGAGAAAAAATGGGAAAATACATAGAACTAACAAAAGCAAATTTTGACGAAGCTAAAAGCGGTGTGGCTTTAGTTGATTTTTGGGCGCCTTGGTGCGGACCTTGCAGAATGCTTGCTCCGTTTATCGATGAGCTTGCAAATGACTTTGATGGCAAGGCTAAAATTTGCAAGGTCAATACAGATGAAGAAAGCGAACTTGGTGCTGAATATGGCGTAAGAAGCATTCCTACTCTTATCTTTTTAAAAGATGGACAAGTTGTTGATCAATTAGTTGGTGCTCAAAGCAAGCAAGCTATCACTGATAAGCTCAACTCTTTGCTATAATTAGTTTTTATCCCTACGCTTGTAGGGATATTTTTATGTTACTTTTTATAAATTTGCTTGATTTTATTTTATATTAATTAATAAATTTTATTACTTATTAATAAAAAATCCCTATAATATCCCAAAAATATTTTATGATTGAAGGAAAAGACTATGTTAGATTTAGCGATTATTGGCGGAGGTCCTGCTGGACTTAGTGCTGGACTTTATGCTACAAGAGGCGGACTTAAAAATGTCGTGATGTTTGAAAAGGGAATGCCCGGTGGGCAAATCACTTCAAGTTCTGAAATAGAAAATTATCCGGGCGTAGCAAAAGTTATGGACGGAATTTCTTTTATGGAGCCTTGGAATGAACAATGTATGCGTTTTGGCTTAAAACATGAAATGATAGGTGTTGAAAGGGTAAGCAAAAATGCTGATGGAAGCTTTACTATCTTGCTTGAGGGCGGAAAAACTGAGCAGGCTAAGGCTGTGATCGTTTGCACCGGCTCAGCACCTAAAAGAGCAGGATTTAAGGGAGAAGATGAGTTTTTTGGCAAAGGCGTAAGCACTTGTGCAACTTGTGATGGCTTTTTTTACAAAAATAAAGAAGTAGCTGTTTTAGGCGGTGGCGATACGGCTCTTGAAGAAGCACAATACCTTGCAAATATTTGTTCAAAAGTTTATCTTATCCATAGAAGAGATGAGTTTCGTGCAGCTCCAAGCACCGTTGAAAAAGCAAAGAAAAACGAAAAGATTGAATTTATCACAAATGCAAGTATTGATGAGGTGTATGGCGATAACAGCGGCGTTTGTGGTGTAAAAGTTAAGCTAAAAGATGGCTCTATAAGAGATCTTAAGGTTCCGGGAATTTTTACCTTTGTGGGACTTAATGTGCGTAATGAAATTTTAAAGCAAGAAAATGGAAGCTTTCTTTGCGATATGCAAGAGGGCGGACAAGTTAGCGTAAATCTTAAAATGCAAACAAATGTCGCAGGGCTTTTTGCAGCTGGCGATCTTAGACAAGATGCGCCAAAACAAGTCATTTGTGCAGCAGGAGACGGTGCTGTAGCCGCACTTAGTGCTATGGCTTATATAGAAAGCTTGCATTGATTTAAGGCTAGTTTCTAGCCTTAATCAATATACAAGATCAAACGCTTCTACATTCAAATCATTTTAGTTTAAAAAGTAAAAATATTTTAAAATTTTTTAGTTATAATTTCGCTTTAATTTTAATAAAGGAAAATTTATGCGTTATGGGGAAAAAGAGATTAAAGAATTTGACATAGAAAAGGATTTAGAGCTTTGGGAAAATAAGGCTGAAAATGATTATATCATCAAAATTACCCTGCCTGAGTTTGCTTGTTTATGTCCTAGAAGTGGCTATCCTGACTTTGCGACGCTTCATCTTGAGTATATCCCTGATAAATGGGTGGTTGAGTTAAAGGCGATTAAAATTTATATCAATTCTTTCATGTATAAAAATATCAGCCATGAAGCAAGTATAAATGAAATTTATTCTGTTTTAAAAGATAAATTAAAGCCAAAATGGATAAAGCTTGTGGGTGAATTTAATCCGCGTGGAAATGTGCATACTAGCATAGAATGTAGAAGCGATCTAGTCGTTCCAAGATAAATGCAAAAGGATAAAAATGGCAAAAGATTCAAATGGAACAGAGCTTAAAAACGGCGATAGCGTAAGCGTTGTTAAAGATCTTAAGGTAAAGGGTGCAAGCACGACGCTAAAAAGAGGAACAACGATCAAAAATATCAAGCTCACTTCTAAAGATAGTGAGATAGAAGCAAGGGTTGATAAATTTGGTACTCTTGTTTTGAAAACTGAATTTTTAAAAAAGATCTGAGAAAAAATTTGCGTACTTTAGTTATTTTGAGGGGAAATTATTTTTATGGGCAAGAGGAATTTATCGCTCAAAATAAGCTTGAGGACTATCTTTTAGACCTTGATCACTTACGATTTTTAGCAAACGGCTATCATTACTTAAGTAATGGTTTTAAAAGCTTGAATTATTCAAGTATTAGTGTAGTTTTGCAAAGTTTATTTGATTTTTTGCAAATGCGTATGCAAAAGGGCGAGTTTTGTGTCGTTCATTCTTATATACTAAATAATTCTCTTTTAAAAAGATATAAAGACTTGTGCGATAAGTATAGGTATCAGTTTTATATTATTGATTTTCAAGGCTCTTTAGAACAAACACGGCACATAAATTTACAACGCGCCCAAACAAGTGGTGTTTTTATCCCTGAGCAAGTCTTATATGAAGTTGATCGTAGACTTAGGGAGGAGAGAATTCCAAAAAAATACAAGATTTTAGATCCTGAAAATTTTGAAACTATATTGTATCAAATTCATGATCTTAGTTCTTACAAAAAAATTCATCATATAGGCGATATTCAAGGTTGTTTCAGCGTTTTGAAAAAGGCTATTCCAAGTATTAGAAAAGATGAATTTTATATATTTTTGGGCGATTATCTTGATAGAGGTATTGAAAATGGTAAGGTTTTAAAATGGCTTTTAAAGATCAAGGATTTGCCAAATGTTGTTTTTCTCGAGGGAAATCACGAAAGACATTTGATACAATGGGCAAGAGGAGAAAACTCAAACTCAAAAGAATTTAATGAAAACACTATCAAAGATTTAAAAAAAGAAAAGCTTGCTCCAAAAGACGCACGATCTTTTTATCCCTTACTTAAGGAATGCTTTTATTATAAATTTCATGAAAAAAAGGTCTTTTGCTCGCATGGAGGGTTGAATTATTTTCCAAAAGAGGCTAGATATCTTAGTTTTATACCAAGTCATGAGTTGATCATGGGCGTTGGAGGCTATGAAGAAAGTAAGATTGTTGCTGAGCAGTTTTGTTTAAATACGGATACGCAAACTTATGAACTTTTTGGTCATAGAAACCGCTTAAAACTTCCTATCAAAATCGCTGATAGGGTATTTTTATGCGAGGGAAAAGTTGATGCTGGAGGACATTTGCGTATAGTGAGCTTAAATAAAAATGGCTTTGAGGGCATAGAGGTAAAAAATAATGTATATAAAAAATGAGCCTTTTATTTTAAAATAATTTCTGCAAGATTGATCCCTATCTTTCATCTTTTTTAACTTAAAAATTTAGCTTTTAAAAGCCTTTTTGCTTATCGTTCTTTTTAAAGACTAAATTTTAGGGCTTAGCAAGTTTTATATTTTAACTTCCTTAAAACTTAAATTTGTTATAATTTTTCAAATTTAAAAGGAAGATTTATGCCAAAAAGAGAGGATATAAAGAGCATTTTACTTATAGGAAGCGGACCTATTGTCATAGGTCAAGCTTGTGAGTTTGATTATAGTGGTACTCAGGCAGCTAAAACTCTTAAAGAGCTTGGTTACCGCGTGGTTTTGATTAATTCTAATCCAGCTACCATTATGACAGATCCAGAATTTGCCGATGCCACCTACATAGAACCTATCACTAAAGAGAGCATTTTAAGCATTATTAAAAAAGAAAAAATTGATGCCATTTTACCAACTATGGGAGGGCAAGTTGCTTTAAATGTGGCTATGGCTGTTTATGAAAGCGGTGAGCTTAATGGAGTGCAGTTTTTAGGGGCTAAGCCTGAGGCTATTAAAAAGGGCGAGGATAGGCAGGTCTTTAAAGAATGTATGAAAAAAATAGGCATGGATCTTCCAAAATCCATGTATGCTTATGATTATGAACAAGCCCTAAAGGCAGCCCAAGAAATAGGCTTTCCCTTGATGATAAGAGCTTCTTATACCTTGGGCGGGGCTGGAAGTGGGGTTGTTTATAATTTAGATGAGTTTAAAGAACTAGCTAGCTCAGCACTTAGCCTTTCTCCCATACATGAAATTTTGATTGAGGAAAGCTTGCTTGGCTGGAAAGAATATGAAATGGAAGTAATACGCGATAAAAATGATAATTGTATCATCGTTTGTTCCATTGAAAATGTAGATCCTATGGGCGTTCATACAGGAGATAGTATAACAGTTGCTCCGGCTCTTACTTTAACTGATAAAGAATATCAGGTGATGAGAAATGCTTCCTTTGCCATACTTAGAGAAATAGGCGTTGATACAGGGGGTTCAAATGTGCAATTTGCCATAAATCCAAAAAACGGCCGCATGATAGTCATAGAAATGAATCCTAGAGTTTCACGCTCCTCAGCTCTTGCAAGCAAGGCTACAGGCTATCCTATCGCTAAGGTGGCTACCCTTTTAGCAGTTGGCTTTAGTCTTGATGAGATTAAAAATGACATTACAGGCACGCCGGCTTCTTTTGAACCTGTGATTGATTATATCATCACTAAGATCCCTCGCTTTACCTTTGAGAAATTTCCGGGTGCTAGTGAGTTTTTGGGAACTGCTATGAAAAGTGTTGGCGAGGTCATGGCTATAGGAACTAGCTTTAAAGAAAGCTTACAAAAGGCACTTTGCTCACTTGAAAGAGGGCTTAGCGGCTTTGATAGGATTAAATTTAATGATAAAAAGGAGCTCATTTCAAAGATAAGAAATCCTAATGAAAAAAGGCTTTTATACATAGGAGAAGCTTTTAGGCAGGGCTTTAGCGTAGCTGAGCTTTATGAGCTTTGTAAGATCGATCCTTGGTTTTTAAATGAGATTAAAGAGATAATTGATTTTGAAAAATTAATTGACATGGATATCTTAAATGATAAGACCTTGCTTAGAAAGGCTAAGGCTATGGGCTATTCTGATAAGATGATAGCAACTTTAGTGAATTTAAAGGATAATTTAGAACTTAGCCAAAATGACATTTATTATGCAAGAATTAGGTTAAAAATAAATCCAAGCTATAATGAGGTAGATACTTGTGCAGGGGAATTTGAAACGGCTACTGCCTATCTTTACTCAAGCACAAATTTAAGCGAAATCGCCCTTAAAGAAAATGCCAAAGAAGGTGCTAAAAAAGAAAAAAAAGTAATGATCATAGGAGGAGGGCCTAACCGCATAGGTCAGGGCATTGAGTTTGATTATGCCTGTGTTCATGCTAGCTTTGCTTTGAAAGATCTTGGCATAAAGACCATAATGTATAACTGCAATCCTGAAACGGTCTCAACTGATTATGATATAAGCGACATTCTTTATTTTGAGCCTATTGATTTTGAGCATTTAAGAGCGGTTATTGAAAAAGAAAAGCCAGATGGCATTATAGTTCATTTTGGAGGGCAAACCCCGCTTAAATTTGCCAAGCGTTTAAGTGCTTTTGGGGCTAAGATTATAGGAACTAGTGCTAGGGTTATTGATCTGGCTGAGGATAGAAAGAAATTTGCAAGTTTTATTGAAAAACTAGGCATAAAACAGCCAAGAAACACCACAGCTACGAGCGTTGAAGAAGCAGCCTTAAGGGCAAATGAGCTAGGTTATCCTGTGCTTATGCGTCCAAGTTATGTTTTAGGAGGGCGGGCTATGCGCGTGGTTTATGATGAGAGCGAGCTTAGAGCCTATATGCAAGAAGCTGTTGATGTGAGTGATAAAAGCCCTGTTTTAATAGATGAGTTTTTAGATAATGCTACCGAGCTTGATGTTGATGCTATAAGTGATGGTAAGGAAGTTTATGTAGCTGGTATAATGGAGCATATCGAAGAAGCTGGTATTCATTCAGGTGATAGCGCTTGTTCTTTGCCAGCTCTTAATATAGATGAAAAAATGAAAGCCTTGATAGCTCAAAAAACAAGAGAGATCGCTTTAAATTTAGGCGTCATAGGACTTTTAAACATACAATTTGCCATTTTTAACAATGAGCTTTTTATGATAGAGGTAAATCCCAGAGCCTCACGCACAGTGCCCTTTGTAAGCAAGGCAAGTGGAATTGCCCTAGCAAAGGTAGCAACTAGGGTGATGTGGCAAGGAAATTTAAGGGAGGCTTTGAGCTTTTATGACATTTTTGGGGTGGTTGATTTTGAAAAGCTAGAGCCTAAAAAGCAAAAATTTATCAGTGTCAAAGAAGCGGTCTTTCCCTTTGCTAAGCTTAGTGGAAGCGATTTAGAACTAGGTCCTGAAATGCGTTCAACCGGAGAAGTAATGGGACTTAGCAAGGACTTTGCAAATTCCTTTGCCAAGGCTCAGCTTTCAGCTTTTAACGACCTACCTGAAAAGGGAGCTATTTTTATTTCTTTAAAAGAAAGGGATAAAAAATACGCCAAAAAGCTAGCAAGCGAGTACTCAAAGCTTGGCTTTAAGCTAATAGCTACGGCTGGAACTTGCAAGGTCATACAAGAAGCTGGTTTTGAGTGTGAATTTGTGCATAAAATTTCAGAAGGGCGTCCAAATGTGGAGGATAAGCTTAAAAATGCTGAGATAAATTTAGTCATCAACACAAGCGATGAGCATAGTTTTAAAGAAGATACCAAAAAAATAAGAGCAAATATCATTCGCTTTAAAGTGCCTTATTTTACTAATCTTAGAGCTGCCTTTGCAGGAGCAAAATCCATAAAAGCCATACAAGAAAAAAGCTTTTTGGAAGTAAAAAGCTTACAGGAGTGGCTTGGGTGAATCAAAAGGATTTTGTCATAGAGGCTATGAAGCAAAATGATTATTTTGCCACCCTTTCAAAGCTCTATGAATTAGTAGATACTAGCTCTTGGCAGACAAAAACCCCTCTTGCTAGCATTAGAAGAATAGTTCAAACAAATAAGGAATTTTATAAAATTGCTCCGGGGCTTTGGGGACTAAGTGATAAAAAGCAAGCCATAGAAAAAAGCCTTGATTTAAAAAAGAACGAAAATGCCTTTAATCATTCTTATTATCAAGGACTTGTGGTTTTGCTTGGTAATTTAAGAGGCTATGAAACCTTTATCCCAAAGCAAGATAAAAATAAGTTTTTTACAAATATCAAATTAAAAGAGCTTGCCTCTTTGGAAAATATCTATAAATTTAGCTATGAAAATTTGGTCAAAAGGGCTAAATTTAGTGATTGTATCTGGTTTAATGAAAGAAAGATGCCTCATTCTTTTTATGAGATAGAACACTCAACAAATATCAAAAACTCGATTAACCGCTTTTATGAACTGCAAGATTTTAGGGTTAAATTTTATATTGTTGCTCACAAAAAAAGATATAAGGAATTTATAGATATTCTTTCAAGCTCCATTTATAAAAATATTAAAGATATGGTGTATTTTGCTGATTATGAAAGCATTGCTAAGCAGTATGAAAAAGAAAGTGTAAGATATGAAATGGGGATTTGAAATTTTGAGTAAATTTATTTAAAATCATAAAGGCTTATTATGATACATTTTTCGCAAAACGAACTTGAAAGCTTTATTCTTGATGATGCGCCTTTTGGGGATTTAAGTACGCATTTGCTTGATGATCGTGCAAAAGCAAAATGCGTAATTTACACAAGAGAGGATATAATCTTAAGCTGTCTTGATATGGTTAATAATCTTGCTAGGATTTATAATTTAGGCTTTCAAAGTGCTTTTGAAAACAAAGATTTTATCAAAGCTGGGAGTGAAATTTTAAGTCTTGATGGCGATTTTAAGACTTTGCATTTGATTTATAAAAGTGTTCAAAATTTATTAGAACATGCTTGTGGCATAGCTACAAAGGCTTTTTTGATGAAAAAAGAGGCTCAAAGCGTGAATGAAAATTGTCAAATTTTAGTAACAAGAAAGATTTTTCCCTTTTCTAAAAAGCTTTGCTTAAAAGCTGCTTTAGAAGGTGGTGCAAAAGTGCATAGACTAGGACTTAGCGATAGTGTTTTATTTTTTAAAACCCATTTTTTAGCCTTTGAAAATGAGAACTCATTTTTGCAAAATATAGCTAAATTTAAAGCAGAGCTTTGCGAGCGAAAAATCATCGTAGAAGCTGAGAACTTAAGCTTTGCAAAAGAGCTTTTAAAATACGGCGTAAATGGCGTTCAATGCGATAAAATGAAGGTGGAAGAGCTTGAAAATTTGGTGGATTTTAAAAAGGCAAATTTTAAGGAAGCTGTGATTTTAGCAGCAGGTGGGATAAATGAAAAAAACGCCAAAGCATACGCTAAAACAGGCATTGATGCCATAGTTACAAGTAGTGTTTATAAAGGCGTAGCAGATTTGGGTGCAAGCTTTTGTCTATGATTTATTTAGCTCAAACTGACACCACGGCTGGCTTTTTAAGTAAGGATTTAAAAAAGCTAAACGCTCTTAAAAAGCGTCCTTTAAATCAGCCCTGCCTCATCACAACGGCTAAATTTAGCGAGCTAAAAGAGTTTGTGCGTGTGCCAAATAAATTTAAAAATAGGCTCAGAAAGGCTAAAAAAACAAGCTTTATTTTTCCAAACTCAAGAGCCTTAAGAGTGGTAAAAGAGGGTTTGCATGCTAGATTTTTAGAAAAAAATGGCTGGTTTTATTCAAGTTCAGCAAATTTACATGGGCAAAAATTTGATGAAAAATTAGCAAGAAGCCTTGCTGATAAAGTGCTTGATGAAGAACTTTTTGAAGCAAAGCCCTCAAGCATTTTTAAACTTTTTCGCACAAAGATAAAAAAAATGCGTTGAAAGTTCATTTTAATTTCTTTTAAAAATAAAAGCTTATACTAGCTAGAAATAAACAAGGCTTTTTATGAAAATTTCACATTCAAACTACGGAAAAAGCATAAGGGATCATAAAATTCGCCAAAATACTCTTCAAAATGCTTTTAGTAAAGATCCTTTAAAAAGCAACCAAAAGGAGCAGTTTGTGCTTCAAGTTTCTATGTTTGCTGCCTTAGTTTTGTCGATTTTTGGGCTTGTTTTTGGAATTTGGATCAAGTCTAATGCGGTGATTTTTGATGCCTTTTTAGCCTTGATCAGCGTTGGACTTGGTTTTTTAAGCGTAATTACTTCAAGATATATTTATAAAGAAGATGATGATATTTTTCAGTATGGTTATGTTCGCTTTGAACCTATGGTCAATCTTTTTAAGTCCTTAGTTCTTGTTTTTGTTTGTATTTATGCCTTTATTAATGCTGTGCAAAGTATCATCAATGGAGGCTATGAGATCAAGCTTGAGGGTGGAGCGATTTATAGTCTTTGTGCCTTTGCGTTTTGTTTGATTTTGTTTGTTTATACGAGATTTTTTGCAAGGGTTTTAGACTCTGATCTTATTAGGGTGGATAATACAGAATGGAAGATTGATTGTGTGCTTTATTGTGGCACTTTGCTTGCCTTTGTTTTGGTGTATTTTTTGCCTTTTTCAGGTGTTTTAAGTCTTGATTTTGTTAAATTTTATGTTGATCCTATACTTTTAGCTTTATTTTCGCTTTTTTTATGTATATCGCCCATTCGTATTGCTGTGTGCAATTTCAAGGATTTGATCATGGTCGCACCTAAGGATTTAGATGAAAAAATCACACAGAT
This sequence comes from Campylobacter sp. MIT 99-7217, assembly GCF_006864365.1. Classification (NCBI taxonomy): domain Bacteria; kingdom Pseudomonadati; phylum Campylobacterota; class Epsilonproteobacteria; order Campylobacterales; family Campylobacteraceae; genus Campylobacter; species Campylobacter sp. MIT 99-7217. Next base: position 50,494 of record NZ_QHLJ01000004.1, on the reverse strand, counting down.
CATGCAAGAGCTAAGCCTTGAATTTGGTTTTAGCGACTATGATACGCATGTGGCAAAATCAGGAAGATTTTATATGGTTGAGGTCAATATACTCACTCAAAAAAACTTTAAGCTTAGTTCTATCGCTCAAATCGATGAATTGCGCGAGAGGATAGAAAAATCCCTACAAATTCCAAGTTATAAAATTTGGCTGAGCGTAAGTTTTACCGCAGATCCAAAGTGGTTATAAATTTAAAAAAGTATTATTCCTTTTAAAAATAATATTTCTTTAAAGAAAATTATTTTATAATTGCACAAATTTTTTAAGGAGAAATGATGAAAAAAAATACTTGTTTTCTTCGTAGCTTGTGTGTTTGCTACGGGTGCTTTTGCTGAAAAAATCAGCGTTTTTGTGGCTTCAAGTGCTTCTAAGGCTATGACTGAGGTAAGAGAAGCGTTTTTGAAAAAACACCCAAAAGATGAGGTGGAACTTATTTTCGGTGCTTCTGGTAAGCATTATCAGCTTTTAACTCAAGGGCGCGAGTTTGATTTGTTTTTTTCAGCTGATGCAAAATGGGCTGCACAGATCGAAAAAGATGGCAATGCTATCACTAAGCCAGAAGTTTATGCTTTAGGCGTTGTTGCTCTTTATGCTCTTGATGAAAAGCTTTTAGAGGGTGGAATTGAAGCTTTAGGCAAAAAAGCAAAAAAGATCAAGCACCTAAGTATAGCTAATCCAAAAGTAGCTCCTTACGGCGTTGCGGCTGAGGAAAGCCTTAATAATCTTAAAATTTATGATCTTTTCAAAAAGAAAATCGTCTTAGGGGATAATATCTCTCAACCTGTAACCCATGTTGATACCGGCGCTGCTGAAGTGGGCATAGTGGCTTATTCTTTGGTTTCTCCTGTGAATAATCCTAAGGGTAAATTTGTTCTTGTTGATGAAAAATACTTCACGCCATTAGAACAAAGCTTTGTTATCACTAAGTATGCAAAAAAGAAAAAAGTAGCAAAGGCATTTTCTGATTTCGTGCTTTCAGATGAGGGCAAGCAAATTATCCAAAAATACGGCTTTAAAACAAAATAATGAATACCCTTAAAGGCGAAATTTCAAGTATAGAACAAAATGAAGACTTAAGTCTTATCAGTGTAAAGCTTGTAAATTCGCCTTTACAAGTCAGGGTTTTAATGCTTGATTTTAATGCCTTGCTTATGAAAGTTGGTGCAAAGGTTGAGCTTTTTTTTAAAGAAAATGAGCTTATTTTAGCTCAAGAAAACATGGCTTGTAGTATAGATAATGTTTTTGAGCTTGAGCTTGAAAGAGTTGAGCAAGGCGAGCTTTTGGTGCAAATTTTCTTTAAAGATCTTGCCTTTGCTTCAAATTTAAGTGCGATTTTGACAAAAAACACTGCCTTGAAATTTGATCTTAGTGCAAATGCCAAATTTAAAGGCTTTGTTTTGGCTAGTGATATTGTTATAAAGGTGCTTTAATGGAATTTTTAACCTCAGAGTTTTTAGATACCTTAAAAGTAACCTTTGAGCTTGCTTTTATCACGACTTTTTTACTTTTTTTTATAGGCGTGGGCTTAGCTTATTTGCTTGTTTTTGTGTCCTTTCCTTTTAAAAGTGTGCTTCAGGTTATCGTTTCCATGCCCTTAGTTTTACCTCCAAGTGTCTTGGGCTTTTATTTTTTAATGGCTTTTAGTCCGCTTAATGCCTTTGGTGCGTTTTTAAAAGAATACTTTGATATTTCTTTAGTTTTTACCTTTGAAGGACTTGTGATTGCTTCTATCATCTTTTCTTTGCCCTTTATGGTAGGTCCTTTGCAAAGTGCTTTTTCTTCTGTTCCAAAGAATTTGATCGAGGTTTCTTATACCTTAGGAAAATCCAAATTTATCACGCTTTTAAGAGTGATTATCCCAAATTCAAAAGTAGGGATTTTTACAGGTTCTATGGTGGCTTTTGCTCATACTGTGGGTGAGTTTGGCGTTGTGATGATGATAGGAGGGCATAAAAAGGGCGAAACTTTGGTAGCTAGCATTGCTATTTATGATGAGCTTGAAGCCTTAAATTATACCCTAGCTCATCAATACGCCTTTGTGCTTTTTGCTCTTTCTTTTATCATTTTGCTTGTGCTTTTTTTCATTAATAAAAAATTTGCTTATCAAGGCTAAGAAATGATACAAATCCATATAAAACACCCTATAAATACAGCTAAGGGCGAGCTTGAGCTTATTTTTGATAAGAGCTTTGAACAGGGCGAATTTACTTGTATTTTTGGAGAAAGTGGTGCGGGAAAAACCACTATATTAAGGATCATAGCAGGACTTTTAAAACCTAAATTTGCTTTTATCAAAGTAGGGGATAAGGTCTGGATAGATACTCAAAAAAATATCTTCTTGCCACCTCAAAAAAGAGGTGTTGGCTTTGTTTTTCAAGACTATGCTTTGTTTCCAAATTTAAGCGTTAGGGGCAATTTAAACTTTGCTTTCAAGGGTAAGGATAAAAACAAGATAGACGAGCTTTTGCATTTGCTTGGACTTAAAGAGCTTGAAAATGCCTATCCACAGCATCTTTCAGGAGGACAAGCCCAAAGAGTAGCACTTGCAAGAGCTATCATTAGCGAGCCTCAAATTTTACTTCTAGATGAGCCTTTAAGCGCTCTTGATTTTAAAATGAGAGCTTTCTTGCAAGATGAAATTTTAAGGATAACAAGGCATTTTAAGCTTACAACCTTGCTTGTTAGCCATGAAATCAGTGAAATTTACAAGCTTTGCGAAAGAGTGATTGAGCTTAAGGAGGCTAAAGTTTTTAGGGATTGTCCTCCAAGTGAGCTTTTTTTGGGTGGAAATTTAAGTGCAAAGCTTCAGTTTAATGCAAATGTTTTAGAGATCAAAAAGGCAGATATTTTAATGATCATCACCTTGCTAATTGGGCAAAATATTGTTAAAATTACACTAAGTCAAAGCGAATTTGAACAAAAATATGCTCATTTAAAAGTTGGAGATAATCTCCTCATAGCAAGTAAGGCATTTAGCCCTATGATTATGAATGCAAATTTAGGATAGAATGCAAATCAATTTAGATCAAATTTTAATTAGCGATGATTGGAAAGCCTTTTTAAAAGATGAGTTTTTAAAGCCTTATTTTGTGCAGATCAAGCAAAATTATATCAGTGCTTTAAAACAAGGTTTTATGCTTTATCCTCCTGCAAAACTTACTTTTAACGCCTTTAATCTTACCCCCTTAAATTCACTTAAAATAGTGCTTTTAGGACAAGATCCTTATCATCAGCCAAATCAAGCCATGGGACTAAGTTTTTCCGTGCCAAGTGGCATAAAAGTGCCTCCAAGCTTAAAAAATATCTTTAAAGAACTTGAGCTTGATTTGGGTATAAAAGCAAGCTTGAATGGGGATTTGAGCAAGTGGGCAAAGCAGGGCGTTTTGCTTTTAAATTCTATACTTAGCGTTAAGGCAAATGAGCCTGCAAGCTGTGCTTCTTGGGGCTGGCAAGAATTTAGCGATGCTGTGATAAAAAAACTCAGCGATGAAAAAGAAAATTTGATCTTTTTACTTTGGGGTAATTTTGCTCGTGCTAAAAAAAGCCTTATTGATGAAAAAAAGCATTTTATCCTAGAAGCAGCACACCCAAGTCCTTTGGCTAGAACGGGCTTTTTGGGTTGTAAGCATTTTTCAAAAAGTAATGAAATCTTACAAAGCTTAGGAAAAAGCCCTATTGATTGGGATTTAGAAGGCTCGATCTAAAAGATCAAAGCCTATCATTTTTAACGAAATAAGGACTTATAATCCATTTGAGTGTCAAAGCTACCTAGGCTTTCAATTGGGGTGTTAAGCGTGATAGCCGTAGCAAGATTAACAAGCAAGGAAGCGATTTCTTCTCTTTTGTCCTCTATATAGCTGATAACCCCTGAAAAATCATCATGTTCAAGCACAAGCAAGGGATTTTGTATTTCAAAACTAAAGCTTTCATTACCAACACTGACCTTAAATGAGCTATCATAGAGATTTTCTCCCATGAAAGAACAAGTTTGGATAAGCTGAGAAGCTTGCACATCAAGCATTCTTTTTTGATTTTCATCAACCAAATCAGCACTTGCTAAATGTTCGTTGAGATTTTTTAAGACCTTTTTTAAATTTAAATCCAAAATTTGCAAAGCACCGATAAAATCATTTGCATCGCTAATTTGAGAACAAAACTGCTTTGCTTTAAACTCACTTTTGCCTTCTACTTCACCCAAATGTTTTTTGAAAATTTCAAGCTCCTTGCTCATTTTCAATCCTTTCAAAATATATTTATGAAAGAATAAAGCAAATAGTGTTCCAAATTTATTTTTCTAAACTTTGCTTACACCAAATCAACACATCTTTTAAAAATAAGCTCAAAGCTTCCTCAAAGGCATTTGCAAGAGCGTTTTCATCATTTTGCTTGAGAGGAATTTTATAAGCAAAATACTTATTTGCGATCAAGCTTTGAGCCTTTAAATCAATCAAATTTAATCCAAGCTCTATTTTTACATAACTCAAATCATCTTCAAAAATTTGTTCAAAAGCATAAATTCTACTTTCCAAAAGCAAATCGGTTTTGATAAAATTAGCATTTGTTACCGCCTTAAAAAGCTGAGCTTTTTCAAGATTGTTAGAAAGTAGTGTGAAGATAAGATCATTTGGAGAGTTTTGAAAACGGTGATTAGCATATGTCCCAAATTCTTGATTTTTAATAAAGGCTATTTTTGTGCTTCTTAGATAAAAGGTGCTTTGAGGAAGGGCTATTTTTATACTTTTGTTCGTTTTAAATTTTATAGAGGATAAATTTGGACTGAGGTTAATGATAGTTGGTGCAGCCTCAGCTTCAGGCTTTAAAGAACATGCACTAAACGCAAAACTTAATAATGCAATCAAAATATAATATTTCATTTTTTCTCTCCGGGAGCAGGTTTATTTTTTGTGCTTTTAAATAGCAAATTAGAAGGGCTTTCTTTGATTTCTGAAAGAAATTCATTACTTTGTATAAGAAGATTTTTAAGAAGTTCTATGCTATCTGAAATTTGATATTTTAAATCATCATAATCATCAACAAGTTTTCCTACTTTATCAGCGGCAATTTCAACTGAGCTAGCCATAGAATATACCTTTTCTCCTGATTTTATCATGATGTCTGAATTTTGATTGAGTTTTTCAAAAAAACTTGCTGCATTTTCTAAGATAAGAGCGATATTTTTGAGATTATCCTCATTTAAAATGGCTCTAAAGCTCTGATCTGCTGTTTGTATAAGGCTAAAGAGCTTATCGCTTTGTTTGTTTAGGGTTGCAAATAAGCTTTCTTTAGATTGTATAGTTGCGGGATTTTTTTTGCTTGTTTGAAGTAGGGTTGTATTATTGCTATCTGTATTTGCAAGCTCTATAAATTTAAGACCCGTGATGCCTTGAAGTTGCAAAGTTGCATAAGTGCTTTGAGTGATAGGAGTACCCTCAGCGATTTTGATAAGAATGCGTACTCCTATGCCATCTTTTGCATGTATATCAATTTCTTCAACACTTCCAACTTCAACCCCTAAGAGTCTTACAGGAGCTTTAAGTCCAAGTCCAGATACTGATTCTTTAGTGTAAATTTGATAATAATCAAAGTCATTTTTGTGAGAAAAGCCTCCTATCCATACCACGACAAACATGATCGCAAAAAAGAGTGTAAAAACAAAAATACCAACTGATAAATAATTTGCCTTATTTTCCATATCTACTCCATAAATTTCTCATAAAGTCTTTGATTTTGACTTTGTAACTCCTCTTTCGTGCCATAAAAACCTACTTTTTTATTTTCCAAGATGATGAAGCGATCAAGTAAGGCTCTCATGCTTTCTTTATCGTGAGTTACAAGAACTATGCTTAGTTTAAAGCCAAGTTTAAGTTTTAAAACCAGCTCATCAAATTCACGCGAGCTGTAAGGATCAAGCCCGGAAGTTGGTTCGTCCAAAAAAAGCAAGCGACTATCAAGTGCTAAAGCCCTAGCAATAGCCACTCTTTTAACCATACCCCCACTAAGCTCACTTGGATACAAAGAAGCGACATTTTCATTAAGACCAGCCATTTTAAGCTTCATCATCACAAGTTCTTTGATAGAGTTTTGGCTCAAATTTGTATATTCTTTTAAGGGAATGGCTATATTTTCAAAAACACTAAAAAAACTAAACAAAGCACCAAACTGAAAAACAACTCCCCATTGCTTCCTAAGCTCTAGAGCGTCTTTTTCTTTAATATTTCTAAGTTTTTTTCCAAAAATTTCATATTCGCCCTTATCAAAATGCTCAAGCAAAAGCATTTGTTTTAAAAGCACGGATTTACCGCTTCCACTTCCACCTAAAATACCAAAAATTTCATTTTCATTAACTTCAAAGCTCACTCCCTCATGGATACTTTTTGTATCAAAACGAGTAAAAATTTCTTTTGCTTTAATCACGGGCATTTAAATTCCTAATTGGGTTAAAAAGATAGAAAATAAAGCATCAAAGGCGATCACCCAAAAAATCGCTTCCACAACGCTTTTTGTCGTATAAATTCCAATGCTTTCAGTGGTATCTTTGACCTCAAAGCCCCTAAAACAAGCTATAGTTGCGATCAAAAAGCCAAAAACAGGAGCTTTTATAAGTCCTATGATGATATGCTTAAGTGCAACAGCTTCTTTGAATCTTCTTATAAATTCAACAAAATTTACATCTAAGCTAAACTGAGCTACAAGCATGCCTCCAAAAATGCTTATCCCATCAGCCAAAGCAACGATCAAGGGCATAGCTAAAGCTAAAGCCATGATCCTAGGCATGATCACAAATCTTGCTGATGAAAAGCCCATGGTGTTCATAGCAGCGATTTCATCTGTGATTTTCATCACGCCAATTTGTGCTGTGTAAGAACTTGCACTGCGTCCAGCGATAACTATAGCAGCGATTAAAGGAGCGATTTCTCTTGTTGCTGCTATGCCCACTAGATCAACGATGAGTATATTTGCACCAAATTGAGCCAGTTGATAGGCTGCTTGGTAAGCCAAAACGACGCCCACAAGTAAAGAAGTGATCACGATAATACCGCTTGCATTTAAAGCACTATGTTGTATGTGATACAAAAAGGAAATAAAACGAAAGTCTCTAGGGTGCTTAAAATAATGAAAAAACTCAGTAAAAATCATACCTACAAAGATCAAAAATCTTTTAAAAATCGCAAGAGCTTTTAGGGTTTGTTCGCCTATATAAACAAAGAAATTTATCCTTGTTAAGCCTTTTTTTGCAGGAAGTATCCTAAGATAATTTTTCTCACACAGGTCAAAAAGGGTTTGAAAATTTGGCTTTAAGTATTCCCTTTTTACCTCAATACCTAGTTTTTGCAGATCATATTGTAAGGCTAGAAAATACCTAATGCCAGCTGTATCGATATGCTCAAGCCTTGAAAAATCAAAAATAAGCCTTTTATAATCACTCTTAAAAGGCTTTTGTTCAAAACCACTCACAGAGTTTTTATCCCAAACACCACAAACTAAAGCTCTTACGCCTTGTTCTTCTGTTTGAAAGATAAGTTCATTCATGAGTTTTTAAGCACAAACTCAAGCAGTTTTGAAACACTAAAACCAAAATGCTCGAACACATCTTTATCCTTGCCACTTTCGCCAAAGCTTGAAATACCATAAACGGCGTCGCAAAATTGAAAAAGCTCTTTTGAATTTGCAGCCTCAACGCCTATCACCTTGCCCTTTAAAAGCCTTTGTTTATACTCCTTGCTTTGTTTTTCAAAAAGCTCATAACAAGGCATGGAAATGACATTACAAGGCAGATTTTGCTTTTCAAGCTCTTTTGCCACCCCAAGACAAAGGCTCACCTCGCTACCGCTTGCAAGCAGGCTAAATTTAGGCTCTTTGCTTTCTTTGAGCAAATACGCTCCATTTTCAACATCTCCAAAAACGCCCTCATCTAAGGCTTTAAGCTTTTGGCGTGAAAGCACAAAAGCACTTGGAACATCGGCATTTAAAGCCACCTGCCAAGCTTTGGCATTTTCGTTGCCATCAGCAGGGCGAAAGGTAAGGAAATTTGGCATGGCTCTAAAGGTGCTAAGTTGTTCTATAGGCTGATGTGTTGGTCCATCCTCTCCAACTCCTATGCTATCGTGCGTAAAGATGAAAAAATGCTTGATTTTCATCAAGGCAGCTATCCTTGCAGCAGGTTTTAAATACTCGCTAAAAATGAAAAAAGTTGCCGAAAAAGGTAGGAAAATTCCATATCTTGCAAAGGCATTGTTAATGGCTGCCATAGCATGTTCTCTTATGCCAAAATGTAAATTTTTTCCCTCGACAAAATCGCCAAGCCCCTTAAGCTCGGTTTTATTAGACGGTGCTAAATCAGCACTTCCGCCTAAAAAACCCTCAAGCTGAGTGGCAAGCGCGTTGATGATTTCGCCGTTACTATCTCTAGTTGCTATATCTTTACCTTTAAAATCAGGCAAAACAAGCTTCTTAAAATTTGGATTTAAAAGCTTGTTTAAAAACTCTTTTTTGCCTGATTGCTCAAGCTTTTTATCCCATTTTGCCTGTGCTAAATCCCCAAGCTCTACAGCACTTTGAAAGGCAAATTTTACTTCCTCGCTGATAAAAAATTGCTCATTTTCATCAAAGCCTGCATTTTTCTTAGCTTCTTTGATGATTTCTTCTCCTAAGGGTGCGCCGTGTGAGTGGTGGCTTCCCTCAAGCTTGCCAGCTCCTTTTGCGATAGTCGTTTTCGCGATGATCAAACTTGGCTTAGAGCTTTTTTTAGCCCGCTCTAAAGCCTCATTAATCTCATCATAATCATGCCCATTGATCTTAAAGACCTCAAAACCCTGTGCTTCAAAACGCATTTTTATATCTTCATTAAAGGCGATTTGAACCTTTCCTTCTATGGAAATTTCATTGCTATCATAAATGATGATGAGATTATTTAAATGATGAAGCCCAGCCAAAGAACAAGCCTCATAAGAAATTCCCTCTTCTAAGTCTCCATCTCCGCACAAACAATACACCTTATGATCGATCAAATCGCTTCCTAGCAAGTTCTCAGCCTTTTTTGCCGCCATGGCAAAGCCTACTGCATTGGCTATACCTTGTCCTAGCGGACCTGTGGCGATTTCAACTCCGGGCGTGGTGATTTCTGGGTGTCCGGGAGTTTTAGAATGAAGTTTTCTAAAATCCTTAAGATCATCAAGACTTAAATCATAGCCACTTAAGTGCAAAAAGCCATAAAGCAAAGAACTTGCATGTCCGCCTGAAAGCACGAAGCGATCTCGGTTTAGCCATGTTGGATTTTTGGGATTGTGTTTTAAATGATAACTTAAAACGCTCATAATATCAGCCAAGCCAAGCGGAGCACCCGGGTGTCCTGAATTTGCCCTTTGCACCATATCTGCACTTAAAAATCTCAAGGTATCAGCTTGTTTTTTTAGCAAGGCTTTATTCATTTTCATGTCCTTTATAAGTATTTTTGCATTAAATTTTTAAGCTCAAACGCAAGCTTTTCATCAAAATCAAGAAGTAAATTTTCACATTCTAAACTAAGTTTTTCTTTGCTTTTTAGGGCATTTTCTATGCCGAGTAAATTTACGAAAGAATTTTTTTGCGTGTCGTGTTTTGTGGGCTTTCCAGCACTTTTTTCATCGCCTAAAAAATCGATAATATCATCATTTATTTGAAAAAGCAAACCAAGCTTTAAGCCAAATTCATACAAGCTTTTGCATTGCTTATTTTCAAGCTCGCAAATTATAGCACCCATTTCCAAGCTCGCAGCAATAAGCCTTGCCGTTTTGTGCAGGTGCAAAAACTCAAGCTCTTCTAAATTTAGCCTCTTGCCCTCAAAAAAACAATCAATAGCCTGACCCAAAACCATACCATGAAGCCCAGCATTAAAGGCTAAAATTTCACTAAGCCTTGTTTTGATCTCATCTTTAAATTCGCTTTTAGCAATGAGCAAAAAAGCTTCGGTATTTAAGGCATCGCCTACTAAAATCGCCGTTGTTTCATCATAAAGCTTGTGAAGTGTAGGCTTTCCTCTTCTAAAATCAGCATTATCCATAGCTGGTAAATCATCATGAATGAGCGAATAAGTATGAATGCACTCCAAAGCTAATGCGATTTGAAGTGCTTTTTTAAATTCGCTTGGCTTAAGATGAGTAACAACGCTTAAAAGAAGCTTTGCACGAAAGTGCTTGCCCCCAGCAAGCAACATATTTGACAAAGCCTCGTTAAAAAAGGGGTGAAAGCTTTGAACACTTGGTAAATTTGCTTTTAAATACTCTTGAAAGCTTTGCTCTAAGCTCACTTTGTAAGCCTTATGAAAAACTGAAAGATTCCATCGCCTGAGCTTTGATTTTGTTTATTTGCCACAGGTAGATTAGTATTTTTTCTTGCGATCAAAACATCAAATTGATTTCCAGCCGCAAGTAAGCCTTGTAAGCTTTGTAAGGTTCTTACTTCTTGGTTATTGAGCCTTAAAATTTTATCTCCCACCATAAAGCCTGCAAGAGCGGCTTTTGATCCGGGTTCAACACGACTTACAACTAAGGCTGGAGTGATACTTAAACCTAAACTTGTGCGGTAGTTGGGATTTGCTGGCTTTGGCTTATCATTTCTTGCATTAAAGCTTGTGCCAAAATTTTGCAAGCTCGCTTCGTTTAAATTTTTAGCAAAAACACGGGTTGAGATATTAACATCATGATTATCCCTTAAAACCTTGAAATATAGCGTGCTATCTCTATCTGAAAAGAGGATTTTTTCATTAAGTAAGCGTATATCGTTGTAGTTTTTATCATCAACACTCACGATTTCATCATTAATTAAAAATTGTCCATTATTGCGGACATTTTGCACATAAATTTTGTTATCTCTTAGAGCAAAATCAACGCCTATATCGCCCCAATACACATCATTGTATTTTTTAAAGTGGTTTAAATAGCGGTTTCCTATAAAAGCACCATTTTCTAAAGAAATACCTATCATCAAGCAACAACAATCGTCAAGCTGTCCAACCTTGGTTTGAAAATCAACCCTATCTCTTTCGTGGATATTTTGAGCAAGGTATTTTAAATGTCCTATGTAGGCTTGATTAGCATCAGGTATGCCTACCCAGTCGTTGCGTGTTAAATTTTGTTCATCATTTGTTTTTGTTGGAAATAAACTAAAATCAGTTCGAACAAGATATAAATTTAAGAAAGGATCGTATTTTACATATTTGTTAAGTTTTTGATTAGGTGTTTTAAGCACAGCAAGCAAATTTTCGCTCAAAGCAAAGGCTTGCATACCCTCATAAACTAAAATGCTTGCTTTATTTTTTTCAAAACAAGCCGCATAATCTTCTTGTCTTGGTCTTTCTATGGCAAAAATAAAGCTACTTAAAAGTACTAAGCTTATAAAAATTCTCATGATTTTAATCCTCCAAAGATATTGCTTACCATTGATTGTTTATTTTGAGCAACCATACTTAAAACATCATTGATCGCTGAAATGAGTAAAATTTGTAAAGATTCTTTATCTTCAAGTAAGCTATTATCGATATTAACATCGATGATTTCGCCTTTTCCATTTGCGCTAACTTGTACAAGTCCAGCCCCACTTTTAGCACTAAATTCTCTTTTGCCAAGCTCTTCTTCAAATTCCTTTGCCTGTTCTTCAGCCTTAGATAAAAACTCATTCATTTTAGAAAAATCAAGATTTTCAAACATTATACTACCTCTTTAAATTTATGAAAAGTTTTATTTTAGCATGTTATTCCTAATAGCTCTTTGACCACTATCTTATCGCTAAAAGGATACTTAATGCCTTTGATTTCTTGATAAGTTTCATCTCCCTTACCCAAGATCACAACAAAATCGTCATTTTTTTGAAGTTCTAAAGCCTTTTGTATAGCCTTTTTCCTATCTACCTCAGTAAAAACGCTTTCATCTTGCTTGATACCTGAGCTAATATCTTTGATGATCTCAAGAGGATCTTCGCTTCTTGGATTATCACTTGTGATGATCATGGTTTTTGCAAATTTTTTAACAGCCTTTGCCATTAGGGGACGCTTGGTTTTGTCTCTATCTCCACCTGCACCAAAAACAACGATCAAAGGCTTATAGTTTAAAGCTTGCAAAACTTTTTCTATCCCATCAGGAGTATGAGCAAAATCCACGATCACATTTTTTGCCACAAGCTCAACCCTGCCCTCAACCCCTTGAAACTGAGATAAAGCCTGAAGTAAATCTTCTATTTTGGGCTTTACAAGCTCATTTATGCAAGCAAAACAAGCAAGGAGGTTGTAAAGATTGAAAAGCCCTACAAGATGAGAGTTAAGTTCGTATTCTTTGTTTTGAAATTCTAAGATAGCTTTGATTTGAGTGCTTAAATCGTATTTTTTGATATGATAATTAGCCTCAGTTTTTATGCCGTAAAAGATAGTGTTTTTGGGATTGTGATGAATGGCTATAGCGTCTTTGTTGATGATTTTTAAGCTCTCATCAGTAAAAAAACTTTCCTTAGCCTTTTTATAGTTTTCAAAACTTTTATGAAAATCTAAATGATCCTGAGTTAAATTTGTAAAGATTTTTGCCACAAAGCTTAGTGCTTCTATGCGATCTTGCACCAGAGCATGCGAGCTTACTTCCATTATAAAAAACTCGCATCTTTCTTTGCTTGCAGCTTGCAAATACTCTAGGGTTTTTAAGATAGGTGAAGTGGTTAAGCCTTTTTCATCTAAAATTTGACCATTGATAAAAGCTCCTCTTGTGCCACACATAGCAACTTTAAAACCAAGTTTTTGTAGGACAAAATAGATCAAATTTGCTGTTGTTGTCTTGCCATTTGTGCCTGTTATGCCGATGATTTTTATATTTTCATCAATGTTTAGAAGTTTTTTGCATTCTTTAAGATCGATAAGTTTGGCTTTTTTTTGATTTGCTTGTTCGCAAAAGGCTAAATTTTGCTTTGTTTTTACAAAATACGCATTTTCATTGCATTCTAAAGAATTATCTGTGATAAAGCCTTGATCAAGCTTGATGATCATTTTTCTTCCTTAAGTTTTTTAGCAAGCTTTTCAAATCTTTCATTGCCGTAAAAATGAAAAGAAGTAAGCTCGATATAATTGAGTGTAGTTTCTTTATATCCATAATCCAAAAGCTTTTCTAAAAAATCCAAAAAATCTTCCTTATCATTGATAACAAGTTTATTTGCAAAGATCACATTTTCAAAGCTTTTTTTAAAGCCGATCTTTTTTTCACTTTGCAAAAAATCTTCATAGCTTAAGGTAGAACTCTCATCTTCATGTGTAAGATCTTGGAAATTTCTTTTTGCTTCATGTAGGGCTAAAATTTGTTCAAAATCCTTGTCTATTTTAGGGTGATAATAATGTTTGAGGTAAAAATCAAGCAACACAAAGGCTTCTTTACTTGATGAAAGAGCAAAATCACAAAGGGCTATGAGATTGAGGAGCTTTTTATTTTTTCTTTTTTGATAAGCGAGATTGAAAAATAATTTTGCATTTTTAAAATCTTTGTTATAAAAATGCTCAAGTGCTATTTTTTTATAATCTCGAGAACTCATCATATCCGCCGTTTAAATTAACCAAAGAAATATCAGGGTGAATATCAACCTTAAGTTGTCTTTCAAGTCCATATTTTAGTGTTGTTCCACTTGCTGCACAACCCTTGCAAGCACCGATTAAATGTATATAAACAACACCTTTTTTAATCCCTAAAAACTCATATCCACCGCCATCTTGCTCAAGCATGGGCAAATTCTTTTCTAAACTAGCTTTTGCAGGTTCTATAAGCTCTTCGTCGCTAAAAGGTAACATGTTCTTGTCCTTTTATTTTTGCTTATAATTTTATCTTGATTTGCTTTAAAATAAAGTAATAAATTTAAAAAAATATTAAATTTATTTTTAAAAAGTTTGCTTTCAAAAGCTTAATTTTATTAAATTTTTTATAAGTTTTATTTGTCTTTTGCTTCTTGTTTGAAAATAATAAATATAAACTTATTCTAACACTTGATAAATCTTAGGTCAAATCTAGTTTAATTTTAGATACAAGTAAGAAATATTGAAATCTTACTCAATCTTAAAGAATAAAAGCTTTATAATCAAATTTTTAGGGCGAATATCAACCCTAAAGTTATCTTTCAAGTGCGTTTTTTAGTTAGGTCATAAATAAAAATTTATTTCCCTTGAAAATTTAAAGATAAATTCTTGACTTTACAATATGATTGTGTTACACTCTAAATTTTGAATTATTATTTGAGGAAAAAAAATGCAACAGCACACGAAAATCAGCGGTTTTGCAAAGTATAAGACTATTTTTATTTTAGCCTTTATGTCCTCCATTGCTCCACTTTCAACAGATATGTATTTACCTGCTTTGGGGCATGTAAGACAAAGTTTTGAAACAAGTGAGTTTTTAACCCAGCTTTCCTTGGCAAGTTTTTTCATCGCCTTTGCTTTGGGACAGCTTATTTATGGACCATTAAGTGATATTTTTGGAAGAAAAAAACCTCTTTATTTTGGAGTAGCACTTTTTATCTTATCAAGTCTTGGTTGCTTTTTGGTTGATAATATTTATATTTTCATCTTGTTGCGTTTTTTTGAAGCACTTGGGGGTTGTGCTGGTGTGGTGATAGCAAGAGCTATTGTTAATGATTTATTTGAGGTAAGAGAAGCTGCTGGAGTATTTGCTTTAATGATGGTTGTCTCAAGTGTTGCCCCTATGCTTTCTCCAACCTTTGGTGCGCTTCTTTTAGATTTTTTTTCTTGGCATAGTATTTTTGCGACCTTGTTTATTTTGGGTCTTGCCTTGTATTTGTTGATTATTTTTGCTCTTAAAGAAAGTAGTGTGAGCATTAAGAAGGAAAAACTTTCTAATAGGCAAATTCTTAAAAACTATGCCCTGATCTTAAAAGATAGAGCTTTTATGGTTTATGTGCTTTCAGCCACTTTAGCTATGAGTGCTATGTTTGCTTATATTACAGGTTCTTCTTTTGTTTTTATCGAGTTTTTTTCCCTTTCTTCTCAAACTTATGGCATACTTTTTGGAGTAAATGCTTTAGGATTTGTTATTTTTGCTAATATCAACGCACCCTTAGCCCTAAAATTTTCTCCTGAAAAGATCTTGCCAAAGGCTTTTATTTTTATCTTTCTTTTTAGTCTTTTGGTTTTTATTTTCGGCTTGCTTGAAAATTTTTGGCTTTTTGAAATTTCTATTTTCTTTACCATAGCTATGCTTGGCTTTTTGCTTCCAAATACAACAACTTTAGCTATGGCTAGATTTAAAGAACACTCAGGTGTGGCTTCTGCTGTTCTTGGTTGTATCCAATTCGGTTTCGCTGGGGCGATTTCTTTTGTTGTGAGTGCTTTAAATGCTAATAATCCTATTTGGCTTGGAAGTATCATTTGTTTATGTTGTTTTATTGGTGTTTTAGTATTTTTCTTATTTAAAGCTAAAGAATAATAAAACTTGTTATGAAAATTTAGTTATGATTTGTATATTTTTTATAAGGATAAGATGATGAGAAGAATTATTGTATGTTTTTTATTGCTTTGCTCTTTTGCTTTTGGTGTTCGTATAGGGGGCTTTGAACTAAGCCCCGAATTTGGTTTTGGCGCTCAAAATACAAAAAGTAATGGAGAAAGTCATTCAGATCTTAGTGCTTATGGTCGCGTTTGGGTGGGTGTTAATGACTTTGTGTTTGCTCCACAAGTAAGATATAATCAAGTCTCAGTCTATCAAGATAAGCTTACAAATTGGCAGTATGGAGCTTTATTTGGTTATAATTTTGACTTATTTGTCCTTTATGCAACGCCTTTTGTGGGACTTAACTACTCCACTTATGATAAATTTTATGATAATAAACTTGCTTATAGTGCTGGTTTGAGAGTGAGTCCGAATTTTATCCCTGTTTCAGCAAGTATCGAGTATGAATATTTGCGTCCAACAAATAAATTCATAGGGAGAGAAAAGAAAATGGACGCTTTGCGTTTTAGCGTAGGTGTAAGTTTTTGATCAAATAAGACTTAATGATTAAGACTTGTTTTAGTGCAATTTAATTACGATAAGTTTTTTTTGTATACTTAGATCTACTTAAATTTAAACTTCTTGTTGTATATAAATTTTTAAATAAGTTATTTACATTTGTATAGAAGGACCTTTTAGTTAAGTGAGTTAAGTATTAGTTATAACTTTGATAAAAGAATCAAAATCAAGCCTTAAAAATAAGGCTTGAAAATTTAAGCTACAAATTCAATGTAAGCCATTTGTGTCGCATCGCCACGGCGAATTCTGGTTTTAATGATCCTTGTATAGCCACCAGCTCTTTCTTTAAATTTAGGAGCGATCTCGTTTACAAGTTTATTTGTTGTGCTTTTATCTTGCAAATTCGCAAATACAGCTCTGTGAGCGTTAAAATCCCCTTCTCTAGCACGAGTAATAAGCTTTTCTATATAGGCTCTTAATTCTTTTGCTTTTGGTAGAGTTGTTTCGATTTTTTCGCTATTAATCAAGGCTATGCTTAAATTTTTAAGCAAGGCAGCACGGTGAGATGAGGTTCTGCCAAGCTTTCTGTATCCGTGTTTGTGTCTCATTGTTTATCCTTCATTTTGTGCTTTAAGTTCAGCAATCTTTTTTCTAAGTACTTCTTTGTTGTCGCTAAGCTTTGAAGTACCTACCGGCAAGCCTATGCTTTCCATGATATTTTTTATCTCATCTAGAGACTTTTTACCTAAATTTTTAAGCCCTGCAAGCTCATTTAGGCTCATTAAAGCAATCTCGCCTATATAGGTAATGCCTGCTTTTTCGAGACAGTTAAAGCTTCTTGCACTTAAATTTAAATCCGTGATATTTTGTAAAAGCTTCATGTTTTCGATTTCATGAGTTGCTGATTGGCTTTTTACCAAGCTTCCAACATTAGTGATCTTATCAAAAACAGAAAGCTGTCTGTACATTGCTTCAAGGGCATTCTCAAAGGCTTTATTTGGTGTGATTTGTCCATCTGTTGTTATGGTAAAAACCACTTTTTCATAGTCTGGATTATCTTCAAAAAGCACTTTTTCTATATCATAAACAGCTTCTCGAATAGGTGTAAAGAAAGCATCTAAAGCTATATATTTTGTATCCGGGATAAGATTTCTTATCTCTTCACTCGGAACATAGCCTATGCCTTTTTCGATGATGAGACTAAATTTAAGTTCAGCATCTTCATTTATGGTTGTGAGATAGCTTTCTTCATTAACCACTTCAACAATGTCATTGTTGAGATCCTTTCCATGAATTTCTTTTGCACCCTTGAAATAAAACTCTACGATTTCTTTATTTGAATCAGTTTTGAGTTTAAAACGCATTTTTTTAAGATTGATGATGAAAAGTGCCACATCTTCTAGCATTCCATGCATGCTGTCAAATTCATGACTCACTCCATCTATATGTAAAGCCGTTGGTGCAAAGCCTATAGTACTTGTGTAAAGCAAGCGACGCAAAGGGTGGGCTAGGGTAATGCCATAGCCTATCTCAAATGGCCAAACACTGATTTTAGAGCTTGTTTCGCTGATCGCTTCAACGCTAAATTCAGTAGGTGTATAAGCACTTGTTGTAATCGTTCTCATATGCACCCCTTATTATTTAGAGTAAAGCTCAACAATAAATCTTTCCTCAACAGGAATGACAACTTCTTCTCTTTCTGGCTTTCTTGTGAAAATTCCAAATCTCTTGTCTTTTTCCACATCGACCCAAGCAACTATGCCTGTTTGTGCTGTAAGCTCGATAGCTCTTGTGATTTGTGGATTATTTTTACTTTTTTCAACAACCTCAACCTTTGCCCCAGCTTCAACGCGGTAACTTGGGATATCCACTCTTTTGCCATTAACTAAGATATGCCCATGAGTTACAAGCTGTCTTGCAAAGCGACGAGTGGTTGCAAAACCCATTCTATAAACAACATTATCAAGTCTTTGCTCTAAAAGTTGAATGAGTAAAACCCCGGTATTGCCATCTCTTCTTGCAGCTTCAGCAAAAAGGCGGCGGAACTGCTTTTCACTCACGCCATACATAAATTTAGCTTTTTGCTTTTCTCTTAGCTGAAGTCCGTATTCGCTGATCTTGCCTTTTCTAGCTCCGTGTTGTCCGGGAGCATAAGGGCGTTTATCTAGGGCACTTTTTCCAGCAAGTCTTCTTTCGCCTTTAAGGGCTAGACTTACTCCAAAGCGTCTTTCTAATTTTTCTACAGGTCCTCTATATCTTGCCATGTTCTACTCCTTTTTCTTACACGCGTCTTCTTTTAGGCGGTCTGCAACCATTGTGAGCCAAAGGAGTAATATCTTTTAAGAATAAAACCTTAATGCCCTCTATCGCACCTACGCTTTTTACTGCTGTTTCTCTACCGCTTCCTGGTCCTTGAACCTTGATACCTACTTCTTTAATGCCGTGTTCTTTTGCCTTATTCATCGCATCTTCAACGGCTTGTTGTGCTGCGTAAGGAGTGGATTTTTTAGAACCCTTAAAACCAAGTCCGCCCGCACTACTCCAAGCAATAGCATTTCCCATTTCATCAGTAACTGTTACCATAGTGTTATTAAATGTAGCACTGATATAGACAATGCCTCTTGCTATATTTTTTTTAACAACTTTTTTCTTGACTATTTTTCTTTTTGCCATTTTTTATCCTTATGATTTCGCACCGACTGTTTTTCTTTTGCCCTTGCGAGTTCTTGCGTTCGTTTTTGTTTTTTGTCCGCGAACAGGCAAACCTTTTCTGTGTCTTAAGCCTCTAAAACTTCCTAAATCCATAAGAGCCTTAATATCCATAGCAACTTGTTTTCTAAGATCACCCTCAACCATATAGTGTTCTTGAATTTCCTTACGGATCGCTGCTGCTTCATCTTCGCTTAACTCGTGAACTCTTTTATCATAAGAAATCCCTGTCTTATCTAGGATCTTTCTTGCACTAAAAAGCCCTATACCATATATATAGGTAAGTCCGTACTCTATCCTTTTTTTCTTTGGTAAATCAACACCTGCGATACGAGCCATGTTTATCCTTGTCTTTGTTTGTGTTTTGGATTTTCGCAAATAACGCGAACTACACCTTTACGGCGAACTATTTTGCACTTGTCGCACATCTTTTTTACAGATGGTCTAACTTTCATGCCCTTCTCCTAAAAATGAATTCCACTTCATTTTGCAACAACTGCATTTTAGGTTTTTGAGTTGAACCAACTATTTTCAAAACAAGTGGTAAATTTTGAAAATACTTCTTCGCATAGTTTTTGTTTGTTGCAAAAAGCTTAATTTTATCAAAAATAGCTTTAAAAATTTATAAATTTTTAAAATAAGAGCCTATAAAATTTGATTGTAAAAATTTTTATTCTCAAGATGAGTAAGATTTAAATTTTCTCACTTATATCTAAAAGTGATACGCCCCTTATCAAGACTATAAGGAGTAAGCTCAACCTTGACACGATCCCCTGGCATGATACGGATATAATGCATACGCATTTTTCCTGCGATATGACAAAGTATCACATGTTTATTATCAAGCTCGACCTTAAAATTCGCATTAGGTAAAGCCTCAACGACATTGCCATCAATTTCTATCACATCATCTTTTGCCAAGATCTGTCCTTAAATTTTGATTTATAAAAGGCTCAAATTCTATCAAATTTAAGCTTTAAAAAAAATGAATTTTGAAAGTGTGAGCCTTAAAGCTCACACGAGTTATTGCAAGGTAAAGTATATGTTCTTTCCATCTTGATATGAAAGGATATGAAGTTTGCCCTCATCATCTATATGTAAGGCTCTTGCATTTGTGATTTCAGCCGGATAAGCTATGGTATCAACCACTTTTTCTTCATAAGGATCGATTAAAACGATAACATTGTGATTTTTACTCAAAGCATAAAGGCTTTTATCCTTAAGTTGCATAGCTGTTACATAAAGTTCTCCAAGACTTCTACCCTCTTTAAGCGTATCAGCTTTTGGAGTAAATTCTCCTGAAAGCACCCTATCATCAAAAGAGAATTTAGAGATCACGAAGCTTTTGCTATCTTTGTTGTTTGGCACTGTGGCTGTGTAAAAATATTTTTCATCATTACTCATGCTTGCAATGTGGTTGTATTTTGCACGAACGGTGTCAAGTCTTGCCCTTCCTAAGCCTTGTCCTTGTCCTTCAAATTTATCAGCACCCTTGATGAAATCAGCGTATTGTAAAGCTTCATCGGCGTTAGGATTTTTGCCAAATCTAAGCAAGGTTTTATTTGAACCAATTAAAATATATTTATCTTGCATGAAAGGCACTATACCAACGATAGGATCAATGGTTGCTGAGAAGTAAGGATCGATTTCAAATTCATCTTTAAGTTGGAAATCTTGATCCATAAAATACACATTCCATTTTGAGCTGGTTACAAATTCTCCATTAATGAAATTTAGAGTGTTTAAAGGTTTGTCGATTTCTATTGTTTTTTGATCGATGATTTTTACTTCCTGAGTAATGGCTAAAGGAGAATTGTTTGAATCATTGTCAAAACTAACTCCAAGTTTTTGACTTGCTGGTGCAAAAGCATAATCAGGGGCTTTCACATCTCTTTTGCCTAAGAAAGAAAAGCTTGTCCATGTGCTTTTCCAACCATCTGTACTCCAAATAATATATTTTGGATTAAGAGAAAAACGAACCGGATCACCTTGCCCTACAAATGGAGGTACACCGGTACTTACGAAGGCTTGAAAAACATTTGAAGCAACGATTAAAGCTGAGATAACAAAGGCAGCAAAGCTAAATTTACCAAATTGTCTTACCTTTTCTCCGTTCATTTCTTTTTCAAAAACACTAAATTTAGGTGCAAGGAAAAACATAACACCAAGTAGCAAAACAACAGCAAAGAAAACTACTTCCGCCCAAAAATAAGTATGGATACCAAAAACTTGTAAGCTAAAGCCTTGATCTAGGTCTCTGTGAGCGTGGTTTCCATATTGTGCAAAAGACTGATAAAGTCCAAAGGCTGTCATTACGAGCAAACTTGCCAAATACTGAGGCTTTAAACCATAACGGAAAATGAAAAGTGCCATGACACCTATGAAAATCATCGCCTCTCTTTGTCCCCAACATAGGGTGCAAGGGCTATCTCCCATCATGTAACCAAAGATAATATTTGCAATCCCAACAGGCAAAAGTATAAGTATAAAGCCTGCTAAACACATAAGAAAATAAAAATTTTTCGCTTTTGTAATTTCGTTGTTCATCTTATCTCCTTATGGATTTATGGTCGTTAAAAACGCACCGGATTTGTGTCCTACATAGAGGAAGATCATGATCGCCCAAGAGGCAATAACAAGAGTAAAAGCCAATTTTTCTTTTTCTGGCTTTTTAATGATTAAAATCATTGCGATTAAAACCATTAGAAGTTCCAAGAATTCCATTCTTTCTCCTTTATTAAAATTAGGAGCTAATTTTAATAAATTTAAATTTTAAGAAAGCTTAAATTTTACATAATTTAATGATAATTTTTATTATTTTAAAAATAAATCTTTTTTGTTTAAAGCATAGGAGCAAAAAGCCTGCAAATAGAATTTCTCAAACGGATAAGAATATTTTGCTTTTGGTATTCTTGCAGGGTAATGAGGCGTGAGTATTTAGCGTTTTCATTGAAATTTTCTTCAAAGTTTTGAGCCACTTTTTTATCGTAAAAAACGGCATTGATCTCATAAAGTAGATAAAAACTTCTTATGTCTATGTTACAAGAGCCTACACAAACAACTTCTGTGTCGATACAACAAGACTTGCTATGTAAAAAACCTTTTTCATAAAGATAAATTTTAACTCCAGCATTGAGCAAGTTTTCAAAATAAGTTTGAGCTACCCACCAAGAAAGCTTGTGATCAGGAATTCCAGCTATCATCAAATGTGTTTTTACCCCACTTAATGCCGCATTTTCTAAGGCTTGTAAAAAACTTTCATCAGGGACAAAATAAGGCGTTTGGATATAGATATTTTTTTTGGCAAGATTAATCATTTTTGAATACATTCTTTGGATATTTCCCCATTTAGAATCAGGTCCTGAAGTGATGATTTGCATAGGAAGGTAGTTTTTTACATGAATTTGAGGAAAAAGCTTGCTCTCGTAGTTTAAAAGCTTATCGCCTAGTTTTTCTATATTTTCAAAAAATTCATTAAGATCTTCTCCTCCGCTATTGTGCCAGTCGCAAATAAAAATATTTTGCAAAAGATGACAAGCTTGACCTACAAGTCTTAAGTGAGTATCTTTCCAAGAGCTAAATTCTTTGCCTCCGTCTATGTATTCTTGTCCTACATTCATACCACCTGTATAAGCGATATTTCCGTCGATTACAACGATTTTCCTGTGATTTCTGTAATTAATAAAGCGAGTCCAAAGTATGAAAAAAGGATCATGAAAATAAAGAAATTTGATCCCATGTTTTTTCAAGTCTCTTTTGTAAAAAGCACTTATACCAAAAAGGCTTCCAAGTCCATCAAAAATGAGCCTTATATCAACACCTTCCTTAGCCTTTTGTATAAGCACTTCTTTTATCCTTTTGCCCAAAGTATCACTTCTAAAGATATAGTATTGCATGTGAATGCTTGTTTTTGCTTGTCTTAAATCCTCTAGCAAGCGGTCAAAAAGCATTTTGCCCTCATAAAAAATTTCAACCTCATTTTGTGTTGTGATAGGTGTATAAGCAGTATTTAGAGCAAGATTCATTAAAGAGGTGTTAAGTTTATGATCTTTCATTTTTTTAAGGATTGTATTTTCATCTTCTAAGTGAGATGAGAGGAATTTTTTAAGTATGTCTTCAGGGAGCTTGGCTGAAATTTTTTCTTTTGATTTTTTCCAGTCTATACCAAAGAAAATATACAAAAAAGCCCCAACATAAGGCAAAAAGACCAAGACCATGAACCAAGCAAGGATAGAATTTGGGGATCTATTTTCAAGAAGCATTCTTAAAGTGATGATAGCCACATAAGTAAAAAATAAAATCGTCAAAATATAAAAAATCATCTTCGCTCTTTAAGACAATACAAGGATTTTTGATCTGGGCTTTGTGTATTGTTTTGGCATTATCAAATGTGGCCGGGAGAAAGGGATTCGAACCCCTGGAGGTGTTACCCTCAACGGTTTTCAAGACCGCCGCTTTCGACCACTCAGCCATCTCCCGTAATTTTGCCTTTTTGGAGGCGACACCCGGATTTGAACCGGGGATCAAGGCTTTGCAGGCCCATGCCTTACCGCTTGGCTATGTCGCCCTGATAACCATAAAGTGGTGCCCGAGGCCGGACTTGAACCGGCACGGAAGAAAAATTCCGAGGGATTTTAAGTCCCTTGTGTCTACCAATTCCACCACCCGGGCAGGTGGAGCGGGAAACGAGATTCGAACTCGCGACCCCAACCTTGGCAAGGTTGTGCTCTACCCCTGAGCTATTCCCGCAAATTTCTTTAAAAACTAGAATTGTATCAAAATATTCTTAAAAAGATTTGAAGTTTTTAGGGATTTTTACAAAGATAGCGAACGCTTGCATTAGCCTTTCTTGTTTGTTCATCAACCAGTGGTAAGGCATTTGAAAACGAATCATTGCTCATTCCACTTGCCTTAGCTGAACTCATAAGAACTCTTGGCTCTATATTGTGGCTATTTGAGCTAAGCTCTAAATTTTGCAAAGTGCAAGCTTTTTGCGTCAGTTCTGAAAAATAAGTTGCCTTTTCTTGAGCTTGTTTGATCAGCTCTTCTTTGAGCTTTTCATCGCTTTGTTTAAGGTCTTGTTCTGAAAAACTCGCCTTTAAAGCAGGTATAGACATAGTAATGTAGTTACTTTGGGTTGCGATTTTATCCATATCATTTAAAAGCGTGTTATAAATTTGAAGTTGTTCTTTTGAGATCGTGCAGTTAAGATATGCACTAAATCGTTGTCCTTTTGGTATAGAAATGCCGTCTTTATAAGAAAATGTGGGTTCTACACTATAGCTTCCACCTCTACAAATTTTATCCTTAGAAGCCCTATCTAAGATAGCATTGAATGCTTTTGTGATTTCTGCTTTTTCGCTTCCGCTTAAATTTTCCTTTGTGCTTAAAAATGCACTTGCTGAAAATTCCACATTCGAAGTGAAGTTGCTAGGAGTGATATTTAAAGAGCTTTCGATAACTTCATTAACTACTAGCCTATCATCGCGTGGGGATTTTTTGAAAACAAATTCAGTAAAAACAAGCCCACCAAGAAAGGCTATAAGACACAAAATTCCTATCCCTAAACCCTTTAAAAAAGCCATCATTACAACTCCTTAGAATTTTATAAAAGCTCATTTTAATATCTTTTTACTTAAAATACAATTTTATTTTAGGATTTCAATGAACTTAGAGCTTTTGCAAGAAAAAATTTTATCTTGGTATGAAAAAAACGGACGCAAAGAACTTCCTTGGCGTTATTTAGCAAGAAAAAAAGGGAAAAAATTTTTAGATCCTAAGTTAAAAGCCTTTGATAAGCTTGATAGAGCCTATCTTGTTTATATTAGCGAGATTATGCTTCAGCAAACTCAGGTTAAAAGGGTCTTAGAGCATTTTTATTTCCCCTTTTTAGAAGAATTTCCAAACCTAAAAAGCCTAGCAAAAGCTGATGAACAAAGGCTTTTAAAGGCTTGGCAAGGGCTTGGTTATTATCACAGAGCAAGGAATTTAAAAAAATGTGCAAAAACTTGTGTGTTAAATTTCAAAGCCAAGCTTCCTAAGGAGCTTAAAGAGCTTGAAAGGCTAAGTGGGATAGGCTCTTACACAGCAAGGGCTATTGCTTGTTTTGCTTATGAAGAGGCTTTAGGCTTTGTTGATGGTAATATTAGCCGTGTTTTAAGTCGCTTTTTTGCCCTTGAAAATCCAAGCTTAAAAGAGCTTCAAGCAAGAGCTGATGAGCTTTTAAATCCCAAAAATGCCTTTGATCATAACCAAGCCTTACTTGATATAGGAGCTTTGATTTGCACGCCTAAAAAAGCTCAGTGTAAGCTTTGTCCCCTAAATGAAGCTTGCAAGGGTAAAAATGAGCCCTTAAGCTATCCACAAAGCAAGAAAAAAAATTATGAAAATTTAGATCTTGCCTTGTTTATCTTAAATTTTGAGGATAAAATTGCTGTATTAAAAAGTAAGGAAGCCTTGTATAAAAATTTGTATAATTTCCCCTTTGATAGGCTTGAAAACTGCGAGCTTGAAGATATGAGCCTTTTAGCCCAGTTTAAGCATAGCTATACTAAATTTAAGCTTAATGTGAAGATTTTTTATCAAATTTTGAAAGAAAGGGATCAAAGATATGAGTTTAAAAGGGTGCAAGATTTACAAAAGCTAGCCCTTTCAAATTTAAGTTTAAAGGCTTTGGAGCTATTTAAAAAAGATGAAATTTCAAAAAATTTATATAGAACTTAGTGATATTTGCGGACTTGAATGCTCTTTTTGCCCTAGTGTTAAGGCACTTAGGGGTGTTATGAGCCTTGATGATTTTGAAAATTTAGCAAGGAAAATCCACAACAAAGCGAGGCTTTTTACCTTTCATCTACTTGGCGATCCTTTGATCTTGGAAAATTTAGAGCAGTATTTAAACATAGCAAGAGCTTATAAGATGAAGCTAGAACTTACCACAAGTGGCTTTTATTTGAGCAAAAAAAATCAAGCCTTACTTTTAGAATTTGATAATATCAGGCAAATTAATCTTTCCTTAATGTCCTTTTTAAGTCAAAAAAAGCTTAAATTTGAAGCTTATTTTAGCCCTATTTTAGAACTTTGCGATAAACATATAAGCTTAAAAAAGCAAAGCTTTATTAATCTTAGACTATGGAATTTAAAGCCCAATTTTCAAAGTCCCTTGCAAAATGAGCCAATTTATAAGCTTTTAGAAGAGCATTTTAAGCTAAAAATAGACAAGGAGGCTAGGCAAAACCGCCTTGCTAGAAAGATTTTTTTACACCAAGCAAGGCTTTTTAAATGGGCTAGTTTAAACTCTAAAAAGATCAAAACAACAGGCTCTTGTCATGCTCTTTCAAAACAGCTTGGAGTGCTTAGCAATGGGATCTTAGTGCCTTGCTGTTTGGATAGTGCTGGACAAATAAATCTTGGAAATATCTTTGAAAACAGCCTAGAAGAGCTAAGCTTAAAGCCAAGATTTGTAAAAATGAAAGAGGGCTTTAAAAGGGGTATTTTGCTTGAAGAACTTTGTCAAAAATGTGAGTTTTATAAGGCTAGGAATTTATCTTTGTAGGCTTTTAAAAGTATTTATATTGTAATGCGTTTTCAAGCAAAAGTTCTCTCTTTGGCAAGTCTTCGAAGTCTTTGATGTCTAAATTCATCGCAAAGGCAAGCTTTTTTTGCTTTACGAAGCCTATTATCCAAGCGAGGCCTATTTTGTCATTAAAACCCGTTTTTGCGTAAATTCCGCTCTTTAACTCAAGAGTTTTTATCACCTCTTCTTGAGCTTTCTTAGAAAAAGGCAAATCAAGTCTCATCAAAGCAAAAAGCATATCCACCTGCTCTTTTGCCGAAATTTTCAAACTATCATCAAGCCAAAACTCATCAATCAAGCTTATTTTTTCATTGCCATAAGCAAGCTTTTTAAGCCCTTCTTTCATCTTTTTAAGTCCGATTTTTCTAGCAAGCTCTTTAAAAGCTGGCACAGCCGAGTTTTTCATAGCGGTGCTTAAATTTGCATCTTGCGCCCAACTTTGTAAAAAAACCTTTTCGCCCTTATAAATATAAAAAACCTCGTTAGCGTCTTTTATAACGCCATTATCAAGGGCGATGAGTGCGTTTGCGATTTTAAAGGTCGAAGCAGGACTAAAGGCTTGATTTGCCCTTTTAAAATCATTACTTTTATAGCTTAGTCCATCAAAACTTATTAAAACGCCGCTTAAATTCATATCCTTAAAAAGATCTTTTAAATTCTCATCAGCTTTTAAAACGCTTAAAAATAATAAAAAAATAAAAATTTTTTTGAAAGCTAAATTCATTTTTCAAGCACTTTTTTTAAGGCTAAACTCGCCAAAGCTAGTCCAAAAGAAGCCGTAACGCCCATAAAAGAGCCAAGATCCTTACAATGTGCTTCCTCGTCTGAAAAAACCACATCAAAATCGCCCCTAAAGCCACTTTTCCTAAGCTCATAGCGGAATTTTTTAGCCAAGGCATCGCCGTGCGTTTTGAAGATCGAAGCTGTTTTGATACGCGTTGGATCAAGCTTTCTAGCTCCACCTGTGGCACTGATGAAAATTTGTTGTTTAAAATTTATCGCGTGTGCTAGGGCTACTTTTGCAGGGATATCATCGATCGCATCGATAACAAGATCAAATTTGCTTAGATCAAAACCTTGCAAAAACTGCGTATCGATCTTACTCACAATGCCCTTTACCTTGGCATTTGCTCCATAAATTCGCTCAAAAACCTCAGCCTTTGCCTCATCTATAAATTCACTATGAAGCTGGCGGTTTTGGTTCGTAAGCTCGAATTTATCAGCGTCAATGAGGGTAAAATCCTTAAAACCCGTGCGAAAAAGCGTATCCACACAGATCCCACCAACGCCACCAAGCCCACAAACTAGGACTTTCATTTGACCAAGCTTTTGAAATTTATCCTCGCCGATGAGCCATTTTACACGGGTGTATCTGTCATTCATCATCAAGTCCTAGCCATTTTTTAACGCTTTTTATCCTTTCATAAGCCGTAAGATCAAGCATTATGGGCGTTATGGTCGCATAGCCTTTTTTAAGCAAGCTTATATCACTATCTTTTTCATCGATATGATCAAGATCAGCAGCAGCAAGCCAAAAATACTCAACGCCCCTAGGATTGACATTTGAGCTTGCTTTATAGTTATACACTCTTTTTCCTGCCTTGCAAACTTTTATACCCTTAAATTCGCTCTTTGCGGAGGGAAAATTGACATTTAAAAACTCTTTTTTACCCAGCACAAAGCCTTCATTAAAGATCTTTTTTACGATTTTTTTGGTGATTTTTAAGGCGTTTTTAAAGTCAAATTCCTTTTCTTTTGCTGTATAAAACTGCGACAAGGCAAGGGCTGGAATTCCTTGCAAAACAGCTTCCATAGCCCCAGCACAAGTGCCTGAATAGGTGATATCCTCGCCTACATTTGCCCCTTTGTTGATACCGCTTATCACAAGATCAGGCAAACGCGTTTTATAAAGAGCATGCAAAGCAAGGTAAATACAATCACTTGGCGTGCCATCATCAAGCTTGTAAAATCTTTTTCCAACCTTTACAAATTTAAGCGGTTTAGTAAGTGTGATAGAGTGCGAGCAAGCTGATTTTTCACTAGCTGGAGCGACAACCGTAACCTTTGCCTTAAACTCTTTTCTAAGCATTTTAACAAGCTTTCTAAGCCCCTCGCTTTCAAAGCCGTCATCATTTGTGATCAAAATTTCTTTCATTAAATTTTCCTTAAAAATGAAGCTAAATTCTAACATAAAATTCTTTGAAAATTTTAAATGTTTTTGTAAAAGGAAGCGTTATGAAAGTTAAAAATTAAGGTAAAATATGGTATTTAAGAAAAGCATTATGAGTTTTGGGTTGCTATAATTTGATAAAATATTTTAAAATTTTTAATTAAGTTCATTATAAAATAAATTAAACATTAAGCAAAGGTATCAAGATGACACAACTTGAATTAAAATTTAATAAAGAGGGTAAGATTTACTCGCACATAAGAGCTAAATACCTAGTGGCTACTCCAGAAGAAATAATCAGGCAAAAATTCGTTCTTACCCTCGTAAATAACTACAAATACGACCTAGCTCAAATGGATGAGGAAGTAAAAACAAAGTATGGCAAAGGCACAACAAGAGCTGATATAGTGATATGGCAAAGTATAGAGGATAAGCAAACTAATAGGCTCCCATTTATAGTAGTAGAATGCAAGGCTGATAATATCCGCATTAGTGAAGATGATTATGCCCAAGGTGAGAGCTATGCTAGAACACTTGGTGCTCCCTTTTTTATAACGCACAATAGCTACGAGACTAGATTTTGGCGTATATTAGAAGATAAAGTGCCAGGACACAGACAAGAGATTTCAAATATCCCTGAAAACAAGGCAAGTAAAGAAGAAATTGAAAAGCTTTTTAATGATTTAGTCGCCTTTAAAGAGGATGAATTTGCTACAAAACTACACAAATGCCACAATATCATAAGAAATATGGACAAACTTGCTCCCACTGAAGCCTTTGATGAGATTTCTAAAATTTTATTTATGAAAGTGTATGTAGAAAGAGACTTATTAAAGGGTAAAAAAGAAAATAAATTTACAGTCCAATATTTTGAAGAAGCTAAAAAATTTAATGTTAATCCCTTAGAATCGCTTTTTTCTCAAACCAAAAAAGTTTTTGCCAAAGATGAAATTTTTGAAGTAAATGAAAAAATAAAGCTAAAAGAAAGCACCATTTTACGCATAGTTGAAGAGCTTGAAAAATACAACTTATCCCTTACCTCAACAGATATTAAGGGCATAGCCTTTGAGAAATTTTTAGGCTCTACCTTAAGAGGTGAGTTAGGGCAGTTTTTTACCCCTAGAAGTGTGGTAGATTTTATGATAGAGATGATAAACCCAAGGGAAAATGAGATATGTTGTGATCCTGCTAGTGGCAGTGGGGGCTTTTTGATTAGAATCTTTAGTAAGATTAAAGAAGATATACAAAAAGATTTGATTAATCAATATGAAGATTTTAAGCTAAATTTGATAGGCAATAAAAAAGAAATAAGCCAAGAAGAAAGCAAAAAATTAAATGAAAAATGGCAAGAATTACAAAAAGAACTAGATAATGAAAACAAAAACACTAGGCTTTTTAAGCTTTCTAATTCTTGTATTTTCGGCACTGACGCAAATGATAGAATGGCAAGGACCTCTAAAATGAATATGATAATGCACGGAGACGGGCATGGTGGAATTCACCATCACAACGGACTTTTAAATGTCAATGGTATCTTTGAAAATCGCTTTGATATTATCCTTACAAATCCACCCTTTGGAAGCCAAGTAGAAAAGGATGAAAAAATCTTAGAAAAAGATTCCCAGCTAAAGCTAGATTCTAAAGGCAAGTTAGCACCAAAAGAGGGCAAGGAAGAATACATAGAAGAATACTATAAAATTTACGGCAAAGAAATTTATCAAAATGCACAAAGAAAGATTTTGGATAATATAGGAGAGCCCATAGCCTCACTTTTTGAGCTTAAAGAAAATCTACAAAGTGATAAAACTGAGCATCTTTTTATCAATCGTTGTCTTGATTTATTAAAGCCTAGTGGTAGGCTTGGCATAGTCTTACCAGAGGGCGTTTTTAATACACCAAATGCTTCTTATGTGCGTAAATTTGTAGAGGGCAAAGCCTATCTTAGAGCCGTTATATCCTTGCCTACTGAAACCTTTATCAGTGCTAAGGCATCTGTAAAATGCTCCATTTTATTTTTACAAAAATTTAGCAAAGAAGAACAAGAAAGATATAATGAACTTTTAGAGCAAAACAAGGCAATTTTAGAATCTAAACACGAAAAAAGCTTGCTAAATTTAGAAGCTATCATAAATTATCGTAGAGCAAAAGGAGAGGAAAGCAAATACACAAGCGAGGATAAAAAGAGGGCTAAAAAAGAGCTAAAAGAGCTAAAAGATTCTATAAATAATGAGGCTTTACAAAAGACAAAAGAAGATTTTGACTATCCTATCTTTATGGCAGAAGCTGATTTTGCAGGTATTACTAGCACAGGTGAAACAGGGGCTAATGTGCCAAATGACTTTATAGATATATATGAGGAAAAGGACGGCAAAGAGTTTTTAAAGCAAAAGGGCATAGCCTCGCATTTTAAAGACTTTTTAAAAGAATATAATATAAATTGGGGTAAAAATGAGTAAGCTTGCTATTGTATGGTTTAGGGATTTGAGTAGATGGGATGTTAGTTATTTTTTTGGCGTGCATTCTGTAAAATCCAAATTTAATTTAGAATATTTAGGAAATATTTTAACACCTAGAAAAGAAAGAATAAAACCAAACGAATACGATGGCTTAACGCCTATTGTTTCAAAAATACCCTTTGAAAAATCTCATATTGAATATAGAAAAGAACCACGCACTAGAATGGATATGTATGCTGTCCTTAAAGATGATTTGCTTGTGTCTAATATCAATTTTCATCAAGGAGCGATAAGCTTGTGCGATATAGACAAAGCTTACGCCTCTACTCACTATCAACCATATATTATTAATAGAGAAATCATATTAGATAAATATCTAGTACTCATTTTAAAGCAAAAAAGTTTTCAAGATTATGTTGCAACCAAGAAAGTTAAGGGTATAAAAACAGAATCAAATTTTAATTTTATAAAAACTTTACAAATCCCTCTGCCACCACTTGAGATACAAAAAGAAATAGTAGCCAAGATAGAAGATATTAAAAATAAGATAAAAGCCTTACAAGAAGAAGAAAAAAGGCTAAAAGATGAGATAGAGGCATATATATATATATAGCTCTTGGCTTAGAAAAGCAGGAACAGAGAGAGCGACAAAAAATCTTTGTAGTTCATTTTAAAGATTTGGAGCGTTGGGATACAGCCTCTAATCAAAAACACGCCCTAGCAAATACAGCCCAGCATTTTAAAAAGGTGCAAGAGCCTAAAGAAACTAAAAAGCCAAAATATCCCTTAGTAAGACTTGAAGAAATTTGCCTTATAAATCCAAATGTGGATTTTAGCGAATTGATAACAAAAGATAAAGAAGTGAGCTTTGTACCAATGCAAGCAGTCTCAAGTAATGGGACGGATTTTTATCCTACAAATAGAAAAGCTGTGGAATATAAAGGATTTACTAAATTTAAAGATAATGATTTATTGTGGGCAAAGATTACTCCTTGTATGGAAAATAAAAAATCACTTGTTGTAAAAGGGCTTAAAAATGCTTATGGCTTTGGTTCTACAGAGTTTTTTGTCGTGCGTTCTAAAGATAAATTTGAAACTAATATAGATTTTATTTTGCAATTTTTAAGATTAGATTCTACGGTACTCAATGCTAAACTTAGATTTAAAGGCTCTGCTGGACAGCAAAGAGTGCCGAAGGATTTTTTACAAAATCTGCAAATCCCCCTGCCTCCACTAAAAGAACAAGAAAAAATAGTCGAGTTTATAGAAGCTAAAAAAGCCATCATAGAGCAAAATAATGCTAAAATAAAAGAGTTAAAAAATTTAATTGATACAAAATTGCAGCATTTAATTTTTGCATAAAAGGAGATATATGACTAAGCTCTATGGGATCATGCAATACTTGGGCGAATGTGAAGAAACAAAAAATTCAAGCAATGAACTAACGGAACATTTGCAAGGTAAAGAATTAGAATTTAATTTAGAAAAATATAAAGCTTTCAAGCCTTTAAGTTCGAAAAATGGAATTCAAGTTTTAAGAGGCTTTGCAGACTCCAAAACACTATCAAAGATTTCAAAGATAAACAAATATTATCAACGAAAAATTAATGAAAAACATAAAAGAGATATTGAAGAGTATCTTATTAAGAACTCTCAAGAGAAAATATATTTTCCAGAGGTTACCTTGTTATATGAATATGATCCAGCAATAGACCCAGAGGAATTACCTATAAAACTACTGATTCATGAGTTAGATGGATTAAAAGATGTTGACACTTTATCTAGGATTGAGGCATTGGGCATAGCTTCATTTACTATTCAAGATAATGAAACATTATACCGTTTAGATGGAAATCATAGATTAGAGGTGCTAGGGGAAGTAGCGGAACGCGGTATTAAAAAAGAAATAAGTAAAAATAAAACAACAAACAATATTTTTCGCACAAATCGCTTATTGTCGTTTTGTATTATTTTTGTTGCTAAGACCAAAGAGTCTTCTTATGAGCATTTGTATTTTTATTTACTTAATTCTAAAGCTTTACCGATAGATTCGCTTAAGACTCTAGATATCGTAACAAAGGCGGATGAGGGTGAATTAAAAGAATTTATACAAAATGATAGATTTTTATTTATTTTAAATAAAATAAAAAAGAGCTGGATAGATTTTTCTGATGATCAAAAAGATGTTTTGATTAGCGTATTAAAAGAAATGCTTAGTCTTGATGATATTGGAAAAGATAAATATTTATGTGATATTTTGGAACAGTCTATGGGTATTTATCATTGTCGTAAGCATAATTTTCCACCCGAAATGCTTGGAGTCATATGCTTTTTAAGATTAAATTCTAAAGATTCTTCCGAAACAGAAGAAAAACTATCAAAATTTGAGCAGTGGATCAATAAATTTAACTATAACATAAAAAATTTTAAAAATTTTACTGACTTACATGAAGCTTTTATAAAATATTATGAAGAATTAAACAGAACGAAATATATCTTTGTCGCTATGGAGTGTAATGAAGATTATATAAACACTTATAGAAGTGCCATTAACAATGTTATATATAAATTTAAGGGCAGAAATTATTTAATTAATTTTGAACTGCGTCCTATCATGGAACAAAAATCTGATGATAATATTCCTGATAAAATATCAAAACACATAGAGGAATCAGACATAATCATTATAGATATAAGCACAAATAACACAAATGTAATGTTTGAATATGGTCTTGCAAAAGCTCTAGATAAACATATTATACTGACTTATTCTAAAGCTTGGAGAGATGAAACGCTCAAATATTTCGAAAATATCAAAAATAACAAGTATTTAGATAAAATCAAGAAAGATCTAAAGCAAAGTCCTTTTGATATCAGGGCAAACAATCAATCTCCGTGGGAGGATCAAGGAAAGCTAGAGGATATACTAGAAAAAGAAATTATGGATTTTATAAATAAACAAGGTTTGCAATGAAAACCTTTCTAGTCTGTGCCTTAGAACCCTCGGCAAATTTACATTTAAAAGAGCTTTTAAAAGCCTATAAAAAGGAATTTGGTGAGTTTGATTTGGTAGGAATTTATGATGAAAGCTTGTGTGAGGAGTTTTGCTTAAGATCAAAACCACTTTATAGCTCGCACGAGTTTTCGGCTATGGGTTTTGTGGAGATTTTGCCCCTCGTTTTTAAAGCAAAAAAGGCTTGCAAAGAGCTTGTGAGCTTGGTTATGCAAAGTGAGGGTTTAAAGTCTAAAAATGCTTTAAATTTAGAGAATCAAGGCTCATTTACACAAGAAAATTTAGAGCAAAGCCCTAAAATTTCAGCTATTTTGTGCATTGATTCTCCTGCTTTTAACATACCCCTTGCAAAGGCTTTGAAAAAGGCTCACTCAAAAACAAAACGCATTTATTATATCCTGCCTCAGGTTTGGGCATGGAAAAAAGGGCGTATCCCTGTGATAGAAGCTCATTTTGACGCTTTAGCTTCTATACTTCCTTTTGATGAACAATTTTTTAGCAAAAGCGTGTATGTAGGGCATCCGCTCTTAGATGAGCTAAAAGAATTTAAAGATGAAAAGGACTTTGAAGCATTGCTTAAAAAAGAAGAAAAAGAAAAGCTCATCGCTTTTTTGCCGGGATCAAGAAAAAGCGAGATCACAAGGCTAATGCCTGTTTTTAGAGACCTAGCTAGTAAATTTAGTGCTAAAAAGGTGCTTTGTGTGCCACCTTTTAATCTTAACCGCCTTGAAATTTATGGGGATTTAGATGGTTTTGAAGTAAAGAGCAACACCCCAGCCGTGCTTAAAAAAGCTGATTTTGCCTTTATTTGTAGTGGCACAGCTACGCTTGAAGCAGCTTTAATTGGAACGCCTTTTATCCTAGCTTATAAGGCAAAGAGTGTTGATTTTTTCATCGCAAAATGCTTTGTGAAACTAAAGCACATAGGGCTTGCCAATATTTTTTGTGATTTTGCAGGAAAAAGCGAGCTAAATCCTGAATTTTTGCAAGCTGAAGTTAATGTACTAAATTTATATGAAGCTTATAAAAAATTTGATTATAAGGAATTTTTTGCTAAAGTATCATTTTTAAAAGAGTATTTGCGTTTTGGAAGTGCGCGAAATTTAGCGAAAATACTTTTTGAAATCGATAAGGAAAAATAATGCAAAAAGAACCGATGAGTAAATTTGGTTATGATAAATTAGCGGCTGAGTTAGAGGATCTAAAGAGCGTTCAGCGTCCAAAGGTCGTCGAAGAAATCGATGTGGCAAGAAGTCATGGGGACTTGAAAGAAAATGCAGAATACCACGCCGCAAGAGAAAAACAAGCCCTTATGGAAAAACGAATAGCCGAGCTTAGCGATCTTTTAAGCAGGGCTCAAATCATCGATCCTGCAAGTTACGAGCATGAGGCGGTAAAATTTGGCTCAAGTGTCGTGATTTGCGACATGGATACGGACAAAGAAAGCAAATACACGCTTGTTGGGCTTGCTGAAGCGAATTTAGAAAAGGGTTATATCTCGATAAATTCGCCACTTGCAAAGGCTATGCTGGGTAAAAAAGAGGGCGATGATTTTAGGGTTAGGTTGCCAAAGGGCGAGAGTGAATTTGAAATCATTAGCATAAAATACGAGCCACTCGAGTTTTAAACGCTCAAGGTTTTAAATTTGAGTGAAATTTTAAAGATAAAAAATAAGGCTATTTTTATCAGCGATGCTCATGAGGGCGTCATTAGAAAAGGTTTTTGGGACTTTTTGCAAGCTCTTAAAAATAAAGAAATTGAAAGCCCTCAGCTTATCTTAATGGGCGATATGTTTGATGTGCTTGTGGGCGAGGTTGAGGCAAGCCATAACTTTGCAAAGCCTTATATAAACTTGCTTGAAGAACTTGCTCTACAAATGCAAATCATCTATCTTGAGGGAAATCACGATTTTAATCTAGGTTCTTTTTTTAAGAAAGTTCAGGTTTTTCCTTTGCAAGCTCAGCCCTTACTTTGTGAATTTGAGATCTTAAATGCGGATAAATTTGATCAAAATGATGAAAATTTAAAGACTTTGAAAGAGTATCATTTTGCATGCGAGGAGATAAAAAGCTTAAGTCTTGCGCATGGGGATATTTTTTTACCTCCCTTACTTGGCTTTGTGCTAAAAGCACTTAGAAATCATTATTTATTAGCATTTTTAAATATACTTGATAAAATGCTAAATTTTAAAATTTCAAAGCAAATTTTTAAAAAACAAAAGCATAAAAATCTTTTTTTTACTATAGAAAATTTTAAAGAGTTAGCCCGCAAAAGATATGAAAAATACGCTATTTCAAAGACTTTGGTTGTGGAGGGGCATTATCATCAAAATTTGGTTTTAGATGAAAAAAATGTGAAATATATAAATTTGCCAAGTTTTGCATATGAGAGAAGTTTTTTTATAGTAGAATGTGCAGACAAAATCAAATTTCAAGAAAAGAAATTAAAGGAAGAAGATGTTTGATGAAAATATCGTGAAAACGGGTTCAAATGAAATGGAGCTTGTTGATTTCCGTATTTTTAAGCAAGGTGCTGACAGGGTTTATGAGGGAATTTATGGGGTGAATGTCTCTAAGGTTAGAGAAATCATCAAAATCCCTACCTTGACAGAGCTTCCGGGCGTGCCTGATTATATCGAGGGGATTTTTGATCTTCGTGGAGTGGTCATTCCGGTTGTAAATCTTGCTAAATGGATGCAAATCAAAGAGCCACAAGATGATATGCTAAAACCACGCGTTATTATTACCGAGTTTAGTAATATTCTCATTGGTTTTATTGTGCATGAGGCTAAAAGAATTCGCCGTATTAGCTGGAAAGATATAGAGCCAGCAACCTTTTCAACGGGTTCAGGAGCTCTTGATAAAGGTAAGATCACTGGTGTTACGCGTATTGAAAATGATGAGGTTTTGCTTATCTTAGATCTTGAAAGCGTTGTGGAAGACTTGGGAATTTACGCTCCAAGAATGGAAGTTGATGTGAGTAAATTGCAAAAATTTAGTGGTCTTGCTCTAGCACTTGATGATAGTATGACCGCAAGACGTAGAGTTAAAGATATGCTTCAAAAAATGGGCTTACAAGTTGTTGAAGCAAAAGATGGCGTCGAGGGAATTCAAAAGCTTAACGAGCTTTACGGACTTTATGGAGAAGATCTTAAAAATCATCTTAAAATCATCGTTTCTGATGTTGAGATGCCTCAAATGGACGGCTTTCATTTTGCTGCTCGCATTAAGGAAGATCCAAGGTTTAAGAACTTCCCAATCTTATTTAATTCATCATTATCAAATGAATTTATGAGTGAAAAAGGCATAGAAGAATCAGGTGGCGATGGCTATTTGGTTAAATTTGATGCCAATGATTTTTATACAGAAATTGCTCGTATTATAAATGAGCATAAAGCATTGCAGGAGTAAGACGATGGATGATATGCAAGAAATACTTGAAGACTTTTTAGTTGAAGCCTTTGAACTTGTCGATCAAATCGATCATGACTTGGTAGAACTAGAAGCAAATCCCGAAGACTTAGACCTTTTAAATAGTATTTTCCGTGTTGCACACACTGTGAAGGGTTCATCAAGCTTTTTAAATTTTGATGTTTTAACAAAACTTACGCACCACATGGAAGATGTGCTTAATAAAGCAAGACATGGGGATTTAAAGATCACTCCAGATATTATGGATGTGGTTTTAGAATCTGTTGATAAGATGAAAACCTTGCTTAATTGCATTAGAGATAATGGCAATGATACGGCTATTGGTATGGATATAGGACCTATTTGTGCAAGACTTACGGCTGTTTCTGAAGGCGATTCAGCAGGTGCTTCTGCTGCTAAAAGTGAAGAAGCTCCAAAAGAAGAGCCTAAAGAGGCTACACCAGCTCCAAAAGAAGAGGTAAAAGCTGAAGAACCAGAAGTTGATGTAAATAATTTAAGTGATGCTGAGGTTGAAGCTGAGATCGAAAGACTTTTAAAGGTTAGAAAGGCTGAAGATCAAGCAAGACGCGAGGAAAAAGCTAAAACAAATCCACCAGCACCAAAACCAGCTCCAGCTCAAAGTGCAGCTCCAGCTGCTAAGAAAGTTCCAGCTCAAGGTAGCGGTGCTTCTATGGATCAAACTATACGCGTTGAAGTTAAAAGGCTTGATCACTTGATGAATTTAGTCGGTGAGCTTGTTTTAGGTAAAAACCGCTTACTAAAAATTTATGATGATGTAGAAGAAAGATATGAGGGCGAAAAATTCCTTGAAGAGTTAAATCAAGTTGTAGGAAGCCTAGGAGTTATAACAACAGATGTTCAACTTGCGGTTATGAAAACAAGAATGCAACCTGTGGGCAAGGTTTTCAACAAATTCCCGCGTGTTGTTAGGGATCTTAGCCGTGAGCTTGGAAAGCAAATTGATCTTGAAATTTCAGGGGAAGAAACCGAGCTTGATAAGTCAATCGTTGAGGAAATTGGCGATCCTATCATGCATATGATTAGAAATTCGTGCGATCATGGGGTTGAAGATCCAAAAACTCGTGCTTCAAAGGGTAAGTCAGAAAAAGGCTTGATCCAATTAAAAGCTTACAATGAGGGAAATCATATCGTTATTGAAATTACCGATGATGGAAAGGGACTTGACGCCTCAGCTCTCAAACAAAAAGCTATAGAAAAAAATCTTATTAGCGAAAAAGATGCTGAACAGATGAGTGATAAAGAAGCCTATGCTTTGATCTTTAAGCCCGGATTTTCCACAGCTGCTAAGGTTACTAATGTTTCAGGGCGTGGTGTTGGAATGGATGTTGTAAAAACCAATATCGAAAAGCTTAATGGTATCATAGAGATAGATAGCGAACTTGGCAAGGGTATGGTGATAAAAGTGAAAATTCCACTTACCTTAGCTATCATTCAGTCTTTGCTTGTTGGAACTCAAGAAGAATATTATGCTATACCGCTTGCTAGCGTTTTAGAAACTGTGCGTGTGCCTATCGATGATATTTATACCATAGAGGGCAAAAATGTTTTGCGTTTGAGAGATGAAGTGCTTTCTTTGGTTAGACTTTCTGAT
This sequence comes from Campylobacter sp. MIT 99-7217, assembly GCF_006864365.1. NCBI lineage: Bacteria > Pseudomonadati > Campylobacterota > Epsilonproteobacteria > Campylobacterales > Campylobacteraceae > Campylobacter > Campylobacter sp. MIT 99-7217. Next base: position 11,531 of record NZ_QHLJ01000004.1, on the reverse strand, counting down.
GTTTTTGGAGTAAAACAAATTTTAGAGAGCGAAGATCAAACCTATGTCGTAGTGGTTGGTGTGGCTGAAAGTAAGCTTGGTATTATCGTTGATACACTGATAGGACAAGAAGAAATTGTTATTAAGTCTATGGGGGATTATTTACAAAATATCCCAGGTATCGCAGGGGCTACGATTAGAGGCGATGGTAGGGTAACTTTGATCATTGATGTTGGTGTGATGATGGATTTAGCAAAGGAAATCAAGGTTGATATCAAAGCACAAATAGAATCTACTGCTAAAAAGCCAAAAGAACAACCAAGTGATTATCATGTTTTGATTGTTGATGATTCTAAAATGGACAGAACTCTTATGCAAAAAGCACTTGAGCCACTTGGAGTAAGTTTGATCGAAGCGACTAACGGGGTTGAAGCTCTTGAGATCGTTAAGTCAAACGATAGAGAAATTGATGCCATGCTTATAGATATAGAGATGCCAAGAATGGACGGCTATACCTTAGCAGGTGAAATCCGTAAGTATTCTAAATACCGAAATTTACCGCTCATTGCCGTTACTTCAAGGACAAGCAAGACAGACCGCTTAAGAGGTGTTGAAGTGGGAATGACTGAGTATATTACCAAGCCTTATTCTCCAGAATATCTAGAAAATGTTGTGAAGAAAAATTTGAAATTAGGATAAGCTCATGAGTGATAAATTAAATGAAGTTTTACAAAGACAGCAAAAACAAGTTGCTGGTCCTCAGGAACAAAAAGAAGATGAGGTTGTTCAGCTTGTAGGTTTTGTGGTAGGAGAAGAAGAGTACGCTATTCCTATTTTAAACATACAAGAAATCATCAAGCCTATCGAATATACACGCGTTCCTAGTGTTCCTGATTATGTTTTGGGCGTGTTTAATATGCGTGGAAATGTTATGCCTTTGATTGATCTAGCACAGCGTTTTCATCTTGGAAGTTCTAAGATCACGCCTCAAACTCGTTATATCGTTTTAAAAGGCGATGGCAACGAGATAGGCAATGGAGGGAGTGCCGGTTTTGTGATTGATAGGCTTACTGAGGCGATTAAAATTCATAGAAATAGGATTGATCCTCCGCCTGAAACCTTGCTCAAGGATAAGGGTATGATTTTTGGAATCGGAAAAAGAGATGATAATATCCTCACTATTTTAAAGGTTGAATCCTTGCTTAAACGCGAGTTTTGATGATAAGGCTTTGCGTTTTTGATTTTGATTCCACCCTGATGGACGGCGAGACCATCGATATCTTAGCTAGGGCTTATGGGGTGGGTGATGAAGTTAGTAAAATCACCCACCAAGCCATGAATGGCGAATTTGATTTTTTTGAAAGTTTGAGTAGGCGTGTCGCCTTGCTCAAGGGTATGCCTTATGAAGAGCTTGTAAATTTGAGTAATAATCTACCCTTGATGAATGGAAGCTTTGAGTTGATCGAGTTTTTAAAGTCTAAAAATATTCAGGTTGTTGTTTTTAGCGGAGGTTTTCACGAGGGTATTGATCCAGCGATGAAAAAACTCGGCTTTCATCTTGGCTTTGCTAATTATCTGCACCATAAAAATAATATCCTAACCGGTCTTGTTGGCGGAGAAATGATGTTTAGTGATTCTAAAGGACTCATGCTTAAGAGATTGAAATGCTTTTTAAATTTAAAAGATGAAGAAGTAATGTGCGTTGGAGACGGGGCAAATGACTTGTCCATGTTTGAACAAAGTGGGCTTAAAATCGCCTTTTGTGCCAAACCTATCTTAAAAGAAAAAGCTGATATTTGCATAGATACAAAAGATTTAAAAGAAATTATAGAGGTTGTAAGATGAGTAAATTTTCTTTGTGGTGCGATTTTATAGAAAATTCCTTTTTGGATAATGAGTTTTTAGAGCTTATCACGCAAGGATTTATAAATGGTGCAACTTCAAATCCAGCCATTTTTAAAAATGCTATCTTAAACTCACCCATTTACAAGGCAAAAATTGCAAATTTAAAGGGCAAAAAAGCAAAAGAAATTTATGAAATTCTAGCCACAGAAGATATCGCAAAAGCAGCTGATAAACTTGCCTTAAATTTTTATACCAAAAATGATGGTTTCATTAGCCTTGAGATCGATCCTCGCCTTTGGGATAATGCAAGTCTTAGCACAGGAGAGGCAAAAAGGCTTTATAATACGATCGGCAAGGCAAATGTGATGATGAAAATTCCAGCCACGCAAGCTTCTTATGAGGCGATGTATGAGCTGATGAAATCAGGCATTAGCGTCAATGCGACTTTGATTTTTTCTTACGATCAGGCTAAAAGGTGCTTTGAGGCTTTAAATGAGGGACTAAAAGCCTTTAGGGAAAATAATTTTGCTTTAAAGGGAAATAAACGAACTCCAAAAGCAGTTATCAGCGTATTTGTAAGCCGTTTTGATAGGCTTTTAAATTCACGCGTTAAGGATAAAAATAGCTTGGGAATTCTTACCGCGAGCCTTGCTTATGATTTTATTCATAGCCAAAATGAGCCAAATATCCGCACGCTTTTTGCAAGCACAGGAGTTAAGGGCGATGATCTGCCAAAAGATTTTTATATTAAAGAGCTTTTGTTTGAAGATAGTGTCAATACAGCCCCACTTGATGCTTTGCATGCTTTTAAGGGACAAGAACTTAAATTTAAAAAAGCTTTGAGTTTTAATGAACTTCATCAAAAACTTTTAGAGCAAGACATAAGTCAAGATGAGCTTGAAAAGGCTTGTAAATTCTTGCTTGATGATGGTTTGAAGCAGTTTTGCACGGCTTTTGAAGAAATTTTACAAGCCCTATAATTTAGGCTTTTATATTTGCCAAAAGCTCCTTGCTTCTTTTTTTAAGCTCTTGCCAATTTTGCTCCTTTATGATCTTTTGATCGCTAAGATAGCTTGTGCCTACGCAAAGCACATTTTCAAGAGCTAAATACTCATTCATATTAGCTAAGCTTATGCCCCCTGTTGGACAAAACTTAACCTGCTTGAAAGGACCTGCCAAAGCCTTTAAAGCCTTTATCCCTCCAATAGCCTCAGCTGGGAAAAATTTCAAGTTCTCATAGCCAAATTCAAGGGCTAGCATAAGCTCTCCTGCACTAGCAATTCCGGGGATTAAAGCTATATCAATATCCCTTGCTTCTTTTAAAAATTTACAATTTAACCCGGGGCTTATAGCAAAGCTAGCCCCTGCTTTTTTAACGCTTTCAAGCTGTTTTGCGTTAATGACTGTCCCAGCTCCTACCAAGGCATTTGGAAACTCCTTAGAAATCATACTTATAGCCTCAAGTGCAGCCTCTGTTCTTAGGGTAATTTCTAAAATTTCAATCCCCCCTTCTATGATAGCTCTTGCAAGCTCAAGGCAAGTTTTGCTATCTTCTATACTTAAAACAGGTATGATCTTGCTTTTTTGTAAAATTTGCATACTCTCTCCTTATTCATAAATACCGCCAAAGCTCATAGCCCCTGTTTCTACTGAGGAACTAAGCTTTCTAAAGCCAGCAAAAAGCTCTCTTCCGCAACCAAAAACTTCTTCAAATTTAGGCTTTTTAGCCCTTCTTTTTTGCCAAATTTTCTCATCGACCAAGGCTTTTAGCACCCCTTTTTTAGCATCAAGCAAGATTAAATCCCCATCCTTAATCTTAGCAATATTACCATCAAGCAAGGCTTCAGGGCTTGTGTGTATGGCAGCTGGCACCTTGCCTGATGCCCCTGACATTCTGCCGTCTGTGATTAAAGCGACTTTAAAGCCTTGATCTTGCAGACTAGAAAGTGCTGGAGTGAGTTTATGAAGCTCTGGCATACCATTTGACCTTGGTCCTTGATAGGCTAAAACCGCCACAAAGTCCTTTTGAAGCTTTTTTTCACTAAAAGCTTGTAAAAACTCTTGCTGAGAGTGAAAGACAAGAGCTGGGGCTTTGATGATTTGATGCTCTTCTTTTACGGCTGAGATTTTAATCACAGCCCTGCCTATGTTTCCGCTTAAAATCCTAAGCCCTCCGTCTTTCGAAAAAGGATTTTTAACCCCTCTTATAATGTCCTCGTTTTTGCTTTTATCCTCACAGGTTTTATAAACTACTTTTTCATCTATGAAAAAAGGATCTTTTGTGTAAGCTTCCAAGCCCTTACCCACGACAGTATCAACATCTTCATGCAAAAGCCCAGCCTCTAAAAGTTCTTTTAAAACAAAAGCAATCCCGCCTGATGCTTGAAATTGATTGACATCGGCTTTACCATTAGGATAAACCCTTGCTAAAAGTGGAGTAATTTTAGAAATCCTATCAAAATCATCCCAATTTATGATAATCCCAGCAGCTCTTGCTATAGCCACTAAATGTATGGTGTGATTGGTTGAACCACCTGTTGCCATAAGCCCTACCATAGCATTGATGATATTTTTTTCACTTAAAAGCTCTCCTATGGGCTTGATTTTTTGTGAAGCCATAATTTTAGCTGCTTCTTGGACTAAGGCTGTGCGAAGCGTGGTATTTGGATTGATAAAAGCAGAATTTGGCAAATGAAGCCCCATAAACTCAATCATCATTTGATTAGAATTAGCTGTGCCATAAAAGGTGCAAGTGCCAACACTATGATAAGATTTCATTTCACTTTCTAAAAGCTTATCCCTGCTTATTTTACCCTCAGCAAAAAGTTGTCTTGTTTTAGATTTTTCATCGTTTGAAATTCCACTTGTCATAGGACCTGATGGCACAAAAATACTTGGCAAATGCCCAAAGCTTAAAGCTCCTATTAAAAGACCTGGCACGATTTTATCACACACTCCAAGATAAAACGCTCCATCAAATACATTATGAGAAAGCCCCACAGCCACGCTCATAGCTATAACATCTCTTGAAAACAAAGAAAGCTCCATACCATCATAACCCTGAGTTATCCCATCGCACATAGCAGGCACACCCCCTGCAAACTGAGCTGAGGCTTTAAATTTAAAAAGCTCTTTTTTGATTATATCAGGGTAGTTTTTAAAGGGCTGATGAGCTGAGAGCATATCATTATAGGCTGAAATAATGGCGTAATTAAAGCTATCATTTTCTTTTAGTCTGTCTTTTATGTGCTCGGGCACAGAAGCATAAGCGTGGGCTAAATTCGCACAGCCTAAATCCTTGCGTTTAATTTTGCCTTTATAAGAATGCACCCTTTGCAGATACTCTTCTCTTGTTTTTTGACTTCTTTTGATGATTTTTTCCGTGATTTGCATAAGTTTTTTTTGCACCATTTTTTACCTCAGTGTTGTTTTTTATTTTCACAATTATGCTATATTTTAGCTAAAAAATGCTTAATAAGCTTAGTATTTTAAGGAGAGAGTAATGAAAGATTTTGTTTTTGTTTTGTTTGGAGCTACTGGAGATTTGGCTATGAAAAAGATCTTTCCCTCGCTTTTTGCTCTTTATGAAAGAGGGGAATTTAAGGCTAAATTTAAAATTTTAGCTGCAAGTAGGAGCAAATTAGACAATACTTCTTTTCTAAAAGAGCTTGAAAAAAAGGCTAAAATCCAAGATAAAAGCTCTTTAAAATACACTGAGTTTATTTCTCAAATTTCTTATTTGAGTATGGATTTTTCTAATTCTAAAGACTTTGAAGAGCTTGAAAATTTACTGCAAAATGAAAAAAATATCATTATTTATTTTTCTATTTCTCCTTATTTTTTCACCCCAGCTTGTGAAAATTTAGCCAAAGTATCACTCAATGATAAAAGAGTAAAAATCGTGCTTGAAAAGCCTTTGGGCGTGGATTTAAAATCGTGTAAAAATATCAATGCTTCTATTGGAAAATACTTTAGCGAGGAGCAAATTTATAGAATTGATCATTATCTTGGCAAAGAAAGCATACAAAATATCCTTTATTTAAGAGCTTTTAATCCGCTTTTAAAAGCCCTTTGGAATAATAAATTTATAGCCTGTATGCAAATTAGCGTTTATGAGAGTTTGGGTATAGAAAGTAGAGGTGAGTTTTACGATAAAATGGGTGCTTCAAGGGATATGCTGCAAAATCATATGTTACAAATTTTATCCTTACTCACAATGAAACTTCCTAAGAAATTTGATTCAGATTCCATAAGAAAGGCAAAATGTGAAATTTTAAAAAGCCTTAAGCCTATTAGTGATTTTCAAAACGAGGTCATTCGTGCACAATACACTGCAAATTTAGGCTTAAAAGGCTATTTAGAAGAAGAAAATATCCCAAGCTCAAGTAAAACGGAAAGTTTTGTAGCTTTAAAAGCTGAGCTTTTAGATGAAAGCTTTAAGGGTGTGCCTTTTTTTCTTAGGACAGGAAAAAGAATGAATGAAAGCTATGTTAGCGTGGTGGTGGAGTTTAAAGAAGATGCTTTTGTGAATAAGCTTGTGCTTAATATCCAGCCTAAAAATCAAATTTTACTTTATCTTAATCATAAAACAGCAGGGCAAAATACCCTCACGCAAAAGCCTTTAAAGCTAAATTTAAGCTCAGGCGTTCAAGCTTATGAAAAGCTTATTTTGGATGTGATTTTAGGGGATGCGACTTATTTTAATCACAAAGAAGAGCTTGAGGCTGCTTGGAGTTTTCTTGACCCTGTGCTTTCTTATTTTCAAAAAGAAAATACCCCACTTTTTTATTATAAAGCTAAAAGCAAAGGACCTAAAGAAGCTATAAAACTCATTGAAAGAGAAAATTTTACTTGGCTTTAGTGAGTAAATTTGAAACACACTAAAGCTTTTTAAGCTTTATTTTATGAAAATCCTTTGTTTTTTTCTTATTTTTGTTATACTGAAAGAAGTTCAAATTTAAAGAGGTTTTGTGTTTAAACTACTAGAATTTAAGGATAATCAAACAAGCGCTAAAGAGCTTTCAAAAACGCTAAGTGCTTTGCTTAAAGAAAAGTTACAAAAGCAAGCTCTTGTGCGTTTAGCTCTTTCAGGTGGGCGTTCTCCCATAAGCTTTTTTGAATTTTTTCAAAAAGAAAATTTAGAATGGCAAAAAGTGCATTTTAGCTTGGTAGATGAAAGAATTACCCCAAAGGATAGTGAAAACAGCAATGAAAATTTACTCAAAAGTTATTTTTTCAAAGACGCTCTTTCAAAGCCAAATTTCACTCCCTTGCTTGAAAATTTAGCAAATTTTGATGAAGTGGATGAAAATAAGCTCTTACATTTTGCAAATTCTAAATTTATTCAGCCTGATTTTGCCCTGCTTGGAATGGGAAGTGATGGTCATAGTGCTTCTTTATTTTTTGACGCGCCAGAATTTCAAAAAGCCATTAAAAGTGAGCAAAACATAGTTTTTTTAAGTCCTAAAAAAGCTCCTTTTAAAAGGCTTTCAATGAGCCTAAAAGCCCTTGAAGCCTGTAAAAAACTCTTTTTATTTATAAGTGGGGAAGAAAAAATAAAAACCCTTGAAAAGGCTCTTTTAAAAGAAGATGAAAGCTTACCCATATCCTTAATACTTCATTCAAAAAAGGTTCAACTTTATGTCTATTTCTCAAGATAAGTTATATCCAAGGCTTTTAGCTGACATTGGCGGGACGAATGCTAGATTTGCCATAGAAAGTTCTGTTGATTTAATCGAGCATATTGAGGTTTTAAATTGCAATGATTATGATAGCGTCGTTGATGCTGTTAAGGCTTACTTAGAAAGGGTTGGCAATCCTAAGATCAAACTTGCTGCCTTTGCCATTGCTAATCCTGTTGTTGGAGATTGGATACAAATGACTAATCACCACTGGGCCTTTTCTATTGAGACCACAAGACAGGCCTTGCATCTTGATGTCTTGCTTTTGATTAATGATTTTACCGCCCAAGCTTATGCTATTTTAAAAATGCCTCAAAATGAGCTTTTGCAAATTGGAGGACAAAGCCCTGAGCCAAATGCTCCAAAGGCTGTTTTAGGACCTGGAACAGGTCTTGGAGTAAGTGCTTTAATCCCTTGTGCAAGTGGTTCTTACATAGCCTTAGCAACAGAGGGAGGTCATGTTAGCTTTTGCCCCTTTGATGATACTGAGATTATGATTTGGCAATATGCTAGGAAAAAATACGGTCATGTCTCAGCTGAACGCTTTTTAAGTGGCTCTGGTCTTGTTTTAATTTATGAAGCCTTGGCTGAAAGAGAGGGCGTTGTAAATATGAAGATGACCCCAAAGCTAATAAGCGAGCTTGCTTTAAGCGGAAAATCCCCTTTGTGCCGTCTTAGCCTTGATATTTTTTGTGCGATCTTAGGCACGGTTTCTTCAAATTTAGCCCTTAGCTTTGGGGCAAGATCAGGGGTGTATTTGTGTGGAGGCATTATACCTCGCTTTATTGATTATTTTAAAAGCTCTCCTTTTAGGGTTCGCTTTGAGGATAAGGGCAGATTTGATGCTTACTTAGCTGCCATTCCTGTTTATGTGGTCTTAGCAAAATACCCAGGACTTAGCGGGGTAGCAGTTGCCCTTGATAAATATCTTAAAGAAAGGAAGCTAAAATGAGTCTAAAGGAGCTTAAAAGCTTTGAAAAACTTCAAAAGCATTTTGAGAAAATGAGTTCTTTACACATGAAAGAGCTTTTTTTAAAAGATAAGCTTCGTTATAAAAAATACTTTCTTAGCCTTGGCGGACTTAGGCTTGATTATTCTAAAAATAGAATAAATGATGATACTTTAAATTTACTTTTTGAGCTAGCAAAGGAGCTTAAGCTTAAAGAAAAAATTAAGGCTATGTTTCAAGGAGAAAAGATTAATACCACAGAAAATAGAGCCGCCCTACACACAGCCTTAAGAAATGATAAGAAAAATCCTATCTATGTCGATGGCAAGGACATTATGAAAAATGTAAGCGAGGTTTTAAGCCGTATGCAAGACTTTTCTGATAGGCTTCGTTTGGGTCAGTGGCTAGGATATACCCACCAGCCCATCACTGATATAGTTAATATTGGCATAGGAGGATCTGATCTTGGTGCTTTGATGGTTTGCAAGGCTCTTAAAAACTACGGACACCCCCGTCTTAATATGTATTTTGTCTCAAATGTTGATGGGGTGCAGCTTCAAGGCGTGCTTAAAAATATCCACCCTCAAACCACGCTTTTTATCGTAGCTTCTAAGACCTTTGCCACTCAAGAAACCTTAACAAACGCTCTTACAGCAAGGAAGTGGTTTTTAGATTATGCCCTTGATGAAAGCTTTATAGCTAAGCATTTTGTCGCAGTTTCAACTAATACGCAGGCAGCTAAAAATTTTGGCATAGCAGCTGAGAACATCTTTGAGTTTTGGAACTGGGTAGGAGGTCGTTACAGCCTTTGGTGTGCTGTGGGACTTGCTATTATGATTTATTTGGGTAAGGAAAATTTCAAGCTCTTATTAGAGGGTGCTCATTTAATGGATGAACATTTTGCAGGGGCTAAATTTGAAGAAAATATGCCTGTTATCTTGGCTCTTCTTGGGGTGTGGTATATTAATTTTTTTGACGCTGGAAGTCATTTAATCATACCTTATGATCAACATCTTCGCTATTTTCCTAAATTTATCCAGCAACTTGATATGGAAAGCAATGGGAAGCAGGTTAGCAAAAGTGGTCAAAGGCTTGATTATGACACCTCGCCTATTATTTGGGGTGATATGGGGATTAATTCTCAGCATGCCTTTTTTCAGCTTTTGCACCAAGGAACTCATCTAAGCCCTATGGATTTGATTGTTTCTTTGAGTAAGAAAGGAAATTTACCAGGACATCACGAAATTTTAATCAGCAATGTCTTTGCCCAAGCTGAGGCCTTGATGATGGGCAAGGATTTTAAGCAAGCTTATGAGGAAAATTTAGCCAAGGGTATGAATGAGGAGGAGGCTAAAAAGCTAGCCCCACATAGGGTTTTTTCAGGAAACCGTCCAAGTAATATACTCTTAATTGATGAGATCAACCCTAAAAATATAGGCTCTTTGATAGCTTTATATGAGCATAAAATTTTCGTTCAAGGCGTGATTTGGGATATTAATAGCTTTGATCAATGGGGGGTTGAGCTTGGAAAAGAACTAGCCAAAGACATATTAGCAAAGCTTTATAATGAAAAGGCTTTAAAAGAGCATGATAGCTCTACTAATCATCTCATCGAGATTTATAAGGAATTTAATTCCAAATTTTAATTAAATTTAAAGGAGAAAAAATGAAGACAACTTCATCAAGTTTTGCCCTTGCAACGCTTACTGCATTGTTTTTTTTCATGGGCTTTATTACGGTTTTAAATGATATATTAATACCTCATTTAAAGGTTATTTTTGAGTTAAATTATTTTGAAGCAGCCTTAATTCAGTTTTGCTTTTTTGGGGCATATTTTATCACAGGCGGGCTTTTTGGAAAGCTCATTTCTAAGATAGGCTATCCTCTTGGAGTGGTTTGTGGCTTTATGCTAACAGCCTTTGGTTGTATTTTATTTTACCCAGCTGCTTCTACTGCTTCTTATCCTATCTTTTTAGGAGCCTTATTTATCCTAGCTAGTGGGGTTGTTTTGCTTCAAACAGCAGGAAATCCCTTTGTAACCTTACTCTCACCCGGTAAAGAAGCTAGCTCTTTAACCTTAGTACAAGCCTTTAATTCACTTGGAACCACCTTAGGACCCTTATTTGGAGCAGCCTTTATACTCTCAGGAACAGCTGAGTATGTAAGCAAGGCTGAGGAAGCACAGTCCGTGCAAATTCCATATCTCATCATAGCCGGGGTGCTTATTTTACTTGGTATTGTGATTTATCTTTTAAAACTTCCTGATGTAAGAGCCACAGCTGAAGAAATTAGCCAAAAAAACAAAGATGGTAAGGAAAGCGTCTTTGAATACGCTCATTTAGTGCTTGGTGCTGCTGGGATCTTTTTTTATGTAGGAGCTGAGGTTTCTATAGGCTCTTTTTTAATCCTTACTTTTAAGGATATTGCTGATATTGATGAGATTACAGGGGCAAAATACATAGCCTTTTACTGGGGTGGGGCTATGGTAGGACGCTTTATTGGAGGAGCTATCATGAGAAAGATCGCCCCTAATAAATGTCTAGCCTTTAATGCCATTATGAGTATCTTACTTACCATAATAGCCATACTTGCAGGAGGAAATATAGCTGTAATCGCCCTTGTAGCCATAGGACTTTTTAATTCCATAATGTTTCCAACTATCTTTTCTTTGGCAACTAGCAATTTAGGCAAATTTACCTCGCAAGCTTCAGGTGTGATTTGTATGGCTATAGTTGGAGGGGCTTTGATACCTCCTATTCAGGGCTTGGTGGCTGATTATAGCAGCTTAATACTTTCTTATATAGTGCCTATGCTTTGCTATTTTTACATACTTTTCTTTGCCCTCATGGGTTATAAGCGTAAAAATTCCTTAGCTTCTTAAAATACCCAAAAGCTTAAAATTTTTATCAAATTTTAAGCTTTATTTTGTATAATTTCAATTCTCACTTTGTAAATTTTAAGTCATTTTTAGAAAGTGTGTTCTTTAACTTACCATTGTTAAGAGTCACAAGCAAGTTTTAATAAAAACAATTTTACAAGACTTGTTAAAGGATAGGTCTAGTTTAATCTTTCTTTAA